>DATKYC010000150.1:0-4125 GCA_035528695.1 Acidobacteriota bacterium
GCAGCCAAACAATCCGAGCTCTGGCAGCATGACACAATGTATAAGAATACGGACCACCTCAAATTCAGTTTGTGGCAATTCAATAAACCCACATTAGAGACATTAAAAAAATCTCAGGAACAGAGCTGGTGGGGGATAACCATTGAGTCAAGGCCTTAGAGATAATCTGATGTCCTTACGAAAAATGCCAGAGGGCCCGACTTTTAAGTCTTGAGCCTGGCCACACCCATACCATGGGAGATCAATTCCTTGATCACATCGGGCGACTCACTGGCCGGGTCAATGGTGTATACGATCTTCGTCTTTGTAAGGGACTTAGCCATTTTATTTCTCTACCAGGCTTCGAAACTACCTAACCCCCATGAACAAGTTCAATGACTGTGACCTCGGGCGGCGAGAGAAAACGTATGGGTGGTCCCCATGTCCCGGAGCCTCTGCTCACATACAGATGTGCATTATCCCGAAGATCATATAGGCCGTGGACATGAGGGTAGCTGAGTTTGGTAATGAGGGTGAAAGGAAAAATCTGCCCCCTGTGAACATGCCCCGAGAGCTGCAAGTCAAAAAGGCTGGCTGCATTTTTATCCACCTGGGGCCGGTGTTTTAGTAATACAGTAAACTTTTCTCCGGGAAGTCGCGAAAGTAATTCCTCTTCAGCGACCCCTTTGTGAAGGCCCTGGGATTGGCCGGCAGGGTCATCAATGCCGGCTATATTTACTAACCCGGAAACAGTGAGCCCCTGTCCCCGAAGCATAGTAAAGCCGGCTTTCTCAGTAAAATCCAGGGCCCGGTCGAGCCCTGCATAGAATTCATGATTTCCTGTTATTGCAAACTTCCCAAATCGCGGAGTGATTTGCCTCATCATCAAAGCGAGCCCCGGAAGATTGTCAATCTCCCCATCCACGAGGTCGCCAGTTGAAACAAGGATATCCGGATCTGCGGTCTGTACCTGTTTAAGGATCCTCTTTAATCTTCCTTCTCCTACAATCAACCCAATATGTATATCAGAGACCTGGACTATCTTCAGCCTGTTGAGATGTGCGGGGATTTTTGGCGTTCTTATTGTTACATACTCAGTTCGAATATTATTTGCCTCAAAGAACCCATAAACAGCAATTATGAGAGAGAGAAGAATACTTATCGAGAAAAGCTGCTGGGGGGAGAGGGTGATTGTGGAAAGATCCCTTTGCAGTATAAGTCCACTGAAATACATAACCAGGCGATAGATATCGCATACCAGCGAAGCGGAAAAGAAAAGAAACAGGATGCCCATCCATATGTATCCGATATGCGCGAAAAACCGGGCTATGGACTCAAAGCCCAACCTTTGAAGCTGATGGACTATGATAGGGGCAAAGACCATGATCCCCATGAAGACAGCCAGGGGAACGGCTGTAGGAACGCCAAGGGAAAAAGCGATTCGGGCCTTCAGGAACCCATAGAGATGCAATCCTGAATAGAGGGTCAAGAAGATCAGCAGAAAGAAAAAAAGCCTCACCGATTTTTAGCTCCTCTTCGTGTCCAACTTCAACCCTATGAAACACGCGTGCCCTGTAAGGAGGGATAGCACTTTCCTACTCATACGCCATGATTCGTTTTTTGTACCTTTCAAATAGTCTCCAATGGGCAAGCTGATCAAGGTAGGAATAGATAACCGGCACCACCGCGAGGGTCAACAGAGTGGAAGAGAGCAGCCCTCCGGCAATGGCCACAGCCATGGGCTGACGGCTCTCGCTCCCCACGCCGATTCCAACCGCCACGGGGAGGACTCCTGCAATGGTTGAGATTGCAGTCATAAGGATGGGCCGGAGCCTTGTAGCACCTGCCTCCACCAGTGCGTCATGGACGCTCATTCCCCCGGCACGGAGCTTGTTGGTATAGTCGATAAGGAGTATACCGTTCTTCGTGGCCAGACCCACCAGCAGGACCAGCCCGATCATGGAGAATAAATTAAATGTGTTGCCCAGAAGAAAAAGGAGGCCAAAAGCACCGATAAATGAAAGAGGAAGTCCCATCATGATGGCAAAGGGGTGGGCGAAGCTTTCGAACTGGGCGGCAAGCACCATATAAGTAAGAATGATCGCCAGGATGAATGCAAAGGCAACGTACCCCAGGGTCTCGGAAAATGCCTCTGCTCTTCCCGCGAACTTGGTGGAGTACCCCTCCGGGAGGATTTTATCCGCTATGCGTTGAACTTCGGGCAGGGCCTCTCCAAGGAGCTTTCCTTCCAGGTTGGCGTAAATGGTAGCAGAGCGCCGACGGTCCTTGCGATTGATAACGTTTGGACCCATGCCCGTCTCAAGGGTTACGAAGTTACTGATATCCATTAGATTCCCGTTATTGGATCTGATCCAGATCCGCTGCACATCGTCTGGTATTAGACGTTGATCTTTCACGAGCCTTACGCGGATGTCATAGCTCTTCCCCCCTTCTTTATATGTGGCGGGAGTCATTTCCTTGCCTCCCAACAGGGCCCCAACAGCAGAGGCAATGCGTTGGACGCTGATTCCCGCGTCTGCCGCCTTTTCCCTGTCGATTCTAACCCGAACCTCTGGTTTACCAATCTCCAAATCACGACTGATGTCCACATATCCCGGGGTTTCTGCCAGACGGTCCATGATATCCTTTGAATAACGGTCGATCAGGGCAATATCAGGCCCCTGAATTACGAGCTGGACGTCCTCGTTTCGAGCGGCACTGCCCAGAGGGGAAACATCCGTGGCTCCACCCCGCAAGTCCGGCATCTCTCTAATGAGGGCCCGCACCGCCGACTGCACCTCTTTTTGAGAGCGGGTTCGCTCATTTTTTGGGACCATAGTGACAAAGGCAAGCCCCTTATTGGATGACACTGTTCCACCCCCGGCGTAACCCGCAATCGAAAAGAAATGGCTGACTTCCGGTATGGCCTGAAGTTTTTTCTCCAGTCGCCGCATGACCTGATCCATCTTTTCAATGGAATAAGCAAGAGGCGCTTCCACCCGAACCATGAAACGGCTCTGATCTTCGGCAGTGATAAACTCCTTTCCGAGCATATTGAATACCCACACTCCCACGGCCAGGCTGGCCACTGCCATAATCAGAATAATGAAACGGTGTCTGAGAAACCAGGAAAGTAGTCTGCGGTAAAAGTTAGAAAGCCGGACCATCATCCTGTTGAAGATCTTGAAGATCCTTTCCTCATTGCCACCCAGGGTCAAAAAGCGGGAAGAGAGCATGGGGACAACAGTGAGGGCCACAAAGGTGGAGCAGACCACAGCAAAAGCAATGGTAATCGCGAACTGAAAAAAGAACCTGCCTATCATTCCCCCCATAAAGGCCACAGGAATGAATACGCCAGCAAGGGCTACGGTGGTAGCCACTACTGCAAAGGCAATTTCAGATGACCCTTCAAAGGCAGCCTTCATCGGCCCCTTCCCGAGGGCGAAACGGTGGCGGAAGATGTTCTCCACCATTACAATGGCATCGTCAATTACAAGCCCTACGGCTGTGACCAGGGCGAGCATGGTCATGTTATTTAGAGTAAAATCCAAGGCATAGATACAAGCAAAAGTGGCGATGATAGAGGTGGGGATAGCGACAGCGCTGATCAGGGTGGTTCTGATATTCTGTAAGAAAAGGAGGATGACTAAGGCGGCCATGATCGCTCCTATCAATAGCTGGAACCTGACCTCCGCAATGGATTCCTCGATGAATTGGGTGCTGTCCGAGACGATTTGTACATGGGCCCCCTCAGGGAGGATCTTGCGGATCTCGGGAAAGACTGATTTTACCTTCCGAGCAATGGCCACCTGGTTGGCCCCCGAGCGGGGTCTTACACTCAAGCTCACGGTTCTTTCCGTCGCTTCTTTGGTTGTGAACCTTGCTACGGCCATGCTTTCCTCACGGCCGGACTCGGCATATCCCAGGAGGCGGAGTCGAATCGGGGTACCGTTCCGGTAAGCGACAATCAGGTCATTAAAGGCCTCAGGAGTCTCGAATTCACCTACGGTACGGATAAGGAATTCCTTTTCACGGGATTCTATCTTGCCCCCCGGTAGCTCTATGTGCTCGCGACGAATCGCGTCAATCACTTCGTCAACACCAATGTTGTAAGCCGCAAGGCGCTCACGGTAAAGCCAGATCTGA
>DATKYC010000151.1:0-3996 GCA_035528695.1 Acidobacteriota bacterium
TTAAGTGGTATGAGAGGCTAAGCGGTTTTTGTGACAGAAGGTTTGGCCCCGACTGGAAGAAGAAAGACCCCGAGTTCTGGGATTCCCTTCTAAAATATTAGTATGAAGGCGGCTATTACTCGGTTTACTGATGATTTATCACGCCGATATGTCCTGGTAACTCTAAAGGCTCATTGAGCAGTTCCAGGAGATAGTGGCAACTAACGGAGACGGAAGGAGATTTGCACATGCAAAGACAGGGTGTAGGTATCACGATCACACAGCACATACTAACCCAACAGCGTGAAAACCCTGAAGCCACAGGCGGTTTCACCACCTTGTTAAACGAGTTGATTGTCGCAGCTAAAGTCATTTCCCGGGAAGTGAACCAGGCCGGCCTGGTGGATATCCTGGGGCCCACAGGTAAGATTAACATCCAAGATGAGCAGGTCCAGAAACTGGACATTTTTGCGAACCGGGTCATCATTGAGCGGATGCAGCATATAGGTGAACTGTGGTGCATGGGATCGGAGGAGGATCCGGATCTTATCGATATTCCACCTCATTACCCCAAGGGGGACTACATTCTGCTCTTTGATCCTCTGGACGGCTCATCCAATATTGATGTCAACGTGAGCATCGGGACTATCTTCGGCATTTACAAGCGAAAGGACGGGGGATCGGGTTCCGAGCTACTGCTTGGCGAGGCGCTTCAGCCAGGTTTTAACCAGGTAGCCGCCGGTTATTTTATATACGGCTCAAGCACCATCATGGTTTACACGACAGGGAAAGGGACCGGTGTCCACGGTTTTACCCTGTTTCCGAGCGTCGGAGAATTCCTCCTCTCTCATCAGAATATTAAGATCCCTGAGAAAGGAAAGATTTATAGCATTAATGAAGGGAATTACCTTCACTGGGATGAAAAAACCAGGGCGCTTGTGGATTATTTCAAGGCCAAAGATCAAGAGACAGGTCGGCCTTACACCTCCAGATATGTAGGCAGTCTGGTCGCCGATTTCCACCGCAATCTCCTTAAGGGTGGCATCTTCATGTATCCGGCCGACAACAAGGACCCTAGAAAGCCATCAGGAAAACTCAGGCTAATGATAGAGGCCAACCCTCTGGCCATGGTAATCAAAGAGGCAGGCGGCTATGCGAGTGATGGTCATCGCCCTATCCTTGAGATAGAACCAAAGGATTTGCACCAGAGAACGCCACTATACATCGGAAGCAAAAAAGACGTTGAAACAGCTGATACCTTTATAAGCGGGCAAGGAATCTGAAGGCAGGGGGAGCACTCAATCCCACTTTTTGCTGCGCAGCATCTCCACGAACGTTTCGATCCTTAAACTCGTCCGGTTGTCGATGGGGCAAGGACGATCGCCCTCTAAGGTGAGAAGAGGAATAGGCAGGCTTTCCCTCAGAAGCATGTCGTAAATCTGTCTGTAACAGAAGGTCTGAGTGTAGTGAATCAGGCCGTCCAGCTGTCGTTCTTCAATGGCTTCCTGGATATCCCTTATCCTCCCATCGATATCATAAGGGTATGTATATTCTAGATATTGATCTATGACGTTATTGTGCCTAAGAGGCATACTAAACTGCCTTTGGACTTCGTTAAAGACCACCCTTGCCCCCAAAGATTCAATAAGCTCATAGAACTGGCTGAAGATGGGTGGTACACCCAGATATCCCAAGCGGATTTCATCTTTTCTTGGCTCCCTCTTCTCTGCTCCCATCAGGAACTGATCTAGATCTTTCTCAAAACCTACTGGATCCCCCTTAAAATCGGAACTGCTCACCAGAAACGTGTGGTTCTCTCCTCCGGTCACCACGTTATCGCGATAGGTGAGTTCGTCCAGCCTCTTTAGCTTCAGCCTGACGCCCTCGAGGCTGGACCTGATACGCTCTATTGCCGGCCAGTCGGTTGAGAGGCCTCTGACGAGTCTCTCCATTTCAGCCATGAGCGCCTCCCTGTTAGGGGTCAGCGGATATTCAAAGGAGATCACCTTGACTCCCCTCCGAGCAAGGAGCTCGGCCAGGGCTATGGTGTTGCTGCAATCTCCACCGGTCACCGCTATAACCTCTTTTATCTCGTGACCGATCACCACTGAATAGATCCCCTTGATCCAGGAACAGATACTGTGAGGAAATCCCGCTGACTCTGCCTGGGCCACAAGCTTCTCGGGTTTACTAGAAGTAATAAATAGGTTGTTGAGGTCCACAGGCCTTCGCCCTGCGGCAAGAATTATCTCTATTGGAATAGTGGCTGTAATCCCGATCAACTACTCACGCCCCACAGAATGGAATCTGAAATCTCGAACCTCGAGTGAAGTTAACATATTCCCATACACAGCCCCAGTATCAAGGCCTATCTTGTTTCCCATCACCAGAGGCTCCTGGAACGGGGTATGACCGAAAACAACTTTTTTCCCGAAATCAAACTCAGAGGATATAAAGGGTTCCCGGATCCAGACCATATCCTCGAGCGATTGCTCTCCTAGGGGCACTCCCGGCCTGAAGCCCGCATGGACAATATAGTAGTCCTCGAGTTCCACAAAAGGCTTTAGAAATCGGTAAAAATCCATGTGAGCCTGGGGAACAAGAGGTCCGTCGCCACTTGTTTTGTCCTCTCCATAGCTCTCCAGCGTGCTCCGCCCGCCGTTCAAGAAGAATAAGTTGCGATCTTTGCCGTTCAGGTAATCCAGGAAAACTGCTTCGTGGTTACCCACAAGGCACTCCACATAGGGCGAACACTCGATCAGACCGAGTATGTAGTCGACCACACCTTTAGGGTTCTTGCCCCTGTCGATATAATCGCCCAAAAATATAAGCCGATCCTTATCTGGTCGCCATTCGATTTTGTCCATAAGCCTTTGAAGCATATCGAGGCAACCGTGAATATCGCCTATGATGAATACCTTTTCTGTCTCCATTAGAACCTGAATAGGAGGCGGATCCGATCCCTGGAATCAAGACGCGTCAGGCCTGCCTTCCTTGCCGCATCTACCGCATCTTTGTACTCTTGTGTCGTCAGGCTCCTGCTGATAAATTCGTCCTGATGCGCAGTGCCGCAAGGCCTGTACTGATCCATTACATTGATGTAGGTATTCGGAGAGACTTCTCTTGCCAGGAATTCCATAATTTTTTCGCTCCCACATACGTGCTTTGGCATAACCAGGTGCCTCACCAGCAATCCCTTAAGGGCAATACCATCATCGTTGATTATCAGGTCACCCACCTGACGGTGCATTTCCTTTATTGCCTCCACCGCAACCTCCCGATAATCGGGAGCCTTGCAAAACCTCTCAGCCCATTGATCATTCCAGAATTTAAAATCGGGCATGTAGATATCAAAAATCCCTCCCAAAAGCTCTAAGGTCTCTTTCCGGTCGTAGCCTCCCGAATTATACACCAGCGGCACCCTTAGCCCCTGCTCCACGGCCGGGATGAGCGCCTCAATGATCTGCGGGATCACGTGGCTAGGGGTCACAAAATTGATATTGTGGCAACCCATCTCAGCAAGATGGATCATCATGGTGGCAAGGTGCTCCGGCTCCACCTCTACGCCTTCGGCAAGGTGACTGATATCGTAATTCTGGCAAAAGCTGCAAAGCAGATTACAGGAGCTGACAAATATTGTTCCGGAGCCATACCTCCCCACAAGCGGTGCCTCTTCTCCAAAATGGGCGTTGTAACTTGCTACCTTCGCCTTTCTTCCTGTGTTGCAAAAGCCTCTTTCGTCATTTAACCGGTTCACGCCGCACGCACGGGGACAGAGGCAGCACGCCTCCAAAAGACTCAATGCCTTTTTCAGGCGACTCGAAAGCTCTCCGCTACCGTAAAGTTTCAGATAGGAAGGTTTCATAAACCCCAAAACCATCTAAAAACAATATCCCCCTGTCAAGCCCAGCGCCCGGCCAGGGGGATACAAGTAGTAAATTACCCGCCAAATCGGCATCCCCTATTCTCTGCTTTGCCCAAATATCCTAAGAAACATCAAGAACAGGTTCACAAAAT
>DATKYC010000152.1:0-6761 GCA_035528695.1 Acidobacteriota bacterium
CCAGCGTCCGCAAAATCCATAAATCCCCTTTTCTGGTGCGTGATCTTGGGATGTTTGGCACGAAAAAACCCACAAAGAAATGTGTACGCTTTCTTGTGATCCATGCGGTTCCCGCAGGTCTCGAACGTGACGGCAGCAAAGTTATATTCCGGCCACGTGTGGACTGCGAGATGCGATTCCGCGATGGTTACCGTGCCGCTTACTCCCCAGGGCTTGAAGGTGTGAAACGAATCGCCAACCACCTCCGCGCCCATGATCTCGGCAGCCTTGAGCATTCCTTCCCGGATCAGGTCAGAATCTAAAAGACTTTCCTTTTCGCACTCGTAGAGATCAATGAGAATAATGTCCATCAGTGCAGTCAATTTCCTAATCTCGCTTCCTATTTTAAAATAAGGTTTTGAATTTCCCAACTCCCTTCAGTCATTCCACTTACTATACTCTTCGGTATTTGAGTAAATTTACCGAAGGCCTCTCTATTTGAAAGGCAACAACTATATGCCAATATTGGGTGCAGGTCAAGGGTAAAGGTGGCTTTTTTACGGCAACCTCAGAGCAGACTCTACCCTAGCGAAATCTCAAGGATTTGAAAACAGCTTAAATCCGAAATCTGAAAATGCACAGCGAGCGCATTCCCTGCAGCTTGCTGCAGGGAGCTTCAATACCGGAATTCAAAACAATATCAAAATTCGTAACACTTTAGCTCTTTTCAATTTTACAGAGTGGGTTCATGCGTCCTTTTCCGGAGTGACCGGCGGGAGGCCTTCGTCATTTCAAGAAATTACGCAATGGGGGACCCCCTGGCCCCGAGCGAATGCGAGGGGAACAGGGAGGGGGGAGGCATCACCCGTTGGGTAACTTCATGAAATGACCAGGCCGTGAGACTTGGAACGGAGGAAATGGTACCATGAACCGACGAACACGGGTTGCTATTTTCAAAGACCTAAATTAATACACTGTTTTGAATTTCAATACTGTTCTTTTGCATACTGCTGTGATAACAGTCCATCAGAAAATCCCACCTGGTGCAGGGGGGCCACGGAGAGATGTCCGAGCTGGCCTAAGGAGCGCGACTGGAAATCGCGTGTACCACCAAAAGTGGTACCGAGGGTTCGAATCCCTCTCTCTCCGCCATTATTGAAACCATGGTGTTTTCCCTCACGCGCTGGCCTTGCCATCAAGCGGGGTGCGTAAAGAGAAGGAGTTCAATAAATCCAATATGGGCACTAGAGAAGTTCCGGATGCTCCTTATGAGGTTTTTGCGAGAAAGTGGCGTCCTCAGGTCTTTGAGGAGGTCATTGGACAGGAGCACATTACCCAGACATTGATCAATGCGATCCAGTCCGGAAGGCTCGCTCACGCATACCTCTTCGGCGGTCCAAGGGGTGTCGGTAAGACCTCGGTTGCTCGAATTCTTGCAAAGGCCCTGAATTGTGAAAAAGGGGTGCCGGGGATACCATGTAACAAATGCCGGTCATGCGAGGAAGTAACAGACGGCTCATCCGTGGACGTACAGGAGATTGATGGGGCATCTAACAGGGGTATTGATGAGATTAGGGAACTCAGGGAGAGTATCAAATATATGCCTTCATCAGGAAGGTATCGTGTCTATATTATTGATGAAGTACACATGCTGACTCTTCCTGCTTTTAATGCCCTCCTCAAGACCTTAGAAGAGCCTCCAAGTCACGTAAAGTTCATTTTTGCAACGACTGAAGCCCATAAGGTGCCTGTGACCATTCTCTCTCGGTGTCAGAGGTTTGATTTCAAGCGGCTACCCATGGTTGATATTGTGAGTCAGTTAGAGAAGATAGCGACCCAAGAACATATTGAAATCAGCAAATCTGGCCTGGCCCTACTCGCAAGAGAGGCAGATGGCAGCATGAGAGATGCTGAGAGCTTGTTGGATCAGGTCATTTCCTTCACCGGAGCAAAGGTTGAAGATAAGCATATCACGGAGATTTTGGGTATTGTTGACAGAGACATGGTTTTTCGGGCATCACGGGCAATTATTGAAGGGTCCCCCAGAGACTGTCTGGAGGTTGTCGACCAGATTTACAACTATGGCTATGATATTAAGGAATTTTACTATGCACTAATGGACCAGTTCAGGAACCTTCTTATCAGTCTGATGGTACCTTCAAACAGGATGCTTGAAATGAGTGAAGAGGAAATGGCGGAAACCAAACGTCTGGCGGAGCTTGCAGGATCGGAGAAACTCCTGCTCTTGTTGAACCTTATGATAAATCGGGAGGAGGGGTTGAGGTTTACTTACCACCCCCGTTTAATTCTAGAAACCATAATGGTCAAGCTTTGTCACCTTGGTGATTTCCTCTCTTTTGGCGACCTTATTCAAAAGATAGAATCCCTAGAAAAGAGAGTCGTTGCTACCCTTGCCTCCCGCGAACAACCAAAGGCACAGTACCTTTCAGATCCGGGTGCGGGCTGTATTTCGGAGAGTCAGGAAAAGGCCAGTCCAACCTGGGATGGTTTTTTGACATTCCTCTCATCCAAGAACAAGGCTATGTTCAATGTGCTCAAAGGGTGGCATCTTAAGAGACTTGACGGAGAAACCTTGGAGATCGCCAAAGGTTCCCAGTCCTTTTCTTCAAGCTATTTTGACGATCCCGAGAGGTACCGGCAATTATTGGATTATTGCAGCAGCTTCTTTCAGCCAAATATCAACGTGAAGGTCTTGGAGAATAACCAGCCCCTTTCGCACACAAAGACGCCATCAAAGGGAGAGGTGCCAGAACACGAGATTAAGAATTATTCGGAACTTTCGCCACCGGTGCAAGACATACTGAAAGTGTTCCAAGGGAAGATCCTGGAAGAGCTCCCTGTAAAGAGGGGGCGTGCTCATAGTCCAAAAGCTGCTAGCAAAAAAGAGGAGGTAAAAGAATGAAAGGTATACCCAATATGGGTCAGCTCATGAAACAGGCCCAACAATTCCAATCCAAAATGGCAAAGCTTCAAGAGGAGTTGGGCGATAGAACAGTGGAGGCTTCGTCGGGAGGTGGCATGGTCACTGTGGTTATTAACGGCAGGCAGGAAATCCTTTCGCTTAACATTGACAAAGAAGTCATCGATCCGAATGACCCGGAAATGCTAAGGGACCTCATTATGGCTGCGATAAATGATGCGATGTCGAGGGCAAAGGCCATGATGAATGAGGAAATGGGAAAACTCACAAAGGGGATCAATATCCCCGGTCTCCCCGGCCTATTATAAATAAACCGCCATGGGTATCTATCCACCATCTTTGGAGGAATTAATTAGTCAATTCTCCAGGCTTCCGGGGATCGGGCAGAAATCAGCCACCCGGATGGCCCTGTTTATATTGAAAAACAGCCGAGACATGGCTGAAAGCCTGGCAAGAAGTCTTATAGAGGTAAAAGAAAAGATCAAGTTCTGCTCTATTTGCTTTAATCTGACGGACAATGATGTCTGCCCTATCTGCCGCGACGAGAACCGTCAGAATGGCACTATCTGCGTTGTAGAGGGGCCAGGGGATCAGCTTGCATTGGAGGAGTCCGGAGTCTTTAAAGGCAGATATCACGTCCTTCACGGAGTCTTGTCTCCTTTGGATGGTATTGGTCCGGAAGATCTCAAGATAGGTGGGCTTATCACCCGGCTCGACCAAGAGGGGGTTAGGGAGGTTATACTCGCCACCAATCCTACCACGGAGGGTGAAGTGACAGCCTCATTCCTGTTAAAGCTAATATCTGACAAGAATAAAGACCTTAAGATCACCCGCATTGCCCTTGGTGTTCCCGTGGGAGGTGATCTGAAGTACATGGACCGCATGACCCTTGAACATGCACTTAAGAGCCGGATGCCTATGAGCCTATGATCTCCGGAGCAGTTCTCAAGGGAATATCACACATTGTTGGCCCAGAGCATCTGATCAGTGCCAGGGATAAGGTGGGTGATTATGCCTCTGATGCCACCAAGTTGGAATTTATGCCGGATGCGGTGGCCTTCCCTGCCAACGAAAAAGAAGTTTCCCAGATTCTTCAACTCGCCACAAAAGAAGGTTTCCCTGTAATTCCCCGTGGAGCAGGAAGCGGTATGAGCGGCGGGGCATTGCCCGTCAGAGGTGGCCTCGTTATGCCCATGACGAGGTTCGATCGTATCCTCCTCATTGATGAGGACAATCTAATCGCAAAAGTGGAGCCAGGTGTGATCACCGCACATCTTCAGGAGGCGGTTGAGGATGTTGGTCTTTTCTACCCGCCCGATCCTGCGAGCCTACACATCTCCACTATCGGGGGCAACGTTGCTGAGTGTGCGGGGGGGCTGAGGGCTGTAAAATATGGCGTCACGAGAGATTACGTGCTAGGCCTAACCGTTGTACTTCCTGCGGGCGATATTATAAGAACCGGTGTGGAGACCATGAAAGGTGTCGCAGGTTATGATTTGACACGTCTTATCATAGGATCTGAAGGCACACTGGCGGTTATTACCGAAATCACACTTCGCCTGATTCCCAAGCCAGTGGGCCGGAAAACAATGGTTGCCTTTTTCCGGGACGTTTCTTCCGCCGCCAAGACCGTCTCTGAGATTATAAGAAGCAAGATAATACCTGCCATTCTGGAACTCATGGACCGGCACTGCCTTGATTGTGTGAAAGGTGATATTAATCTTTTCCTTCCTGAGGAGGCGGGGGCGATGCTGCTGATTGAGGTGGATGGTGACCAAGATCATGTAGAGCGGGACGCCCAAAAGATCGCAGAGGTGTGTCACCATGGGGGAGCCCTCAAGTTCGAAGCTGCCCACGGGATAGAAGAGGCGGGTAAACTATGGGAGGCAAGGAGGAACGTTTCTCCCTCACTATATAAATTGAGACCTCACAAGATCAGTGAGGATGTTGTTGTCCCCCGAAGCCGGATCCCCGAATTGGTGGCCTTCCTGGACGATCTCGGACATAGATATAATCTTCCTCTCCCCGCCTTCGGACATGCAGGAGACGGAAACATACATGTCAATATTATGCTTGACGAGAATAATTCCATGGAGCTTGAAAATGCTCAGGACCTCATAAAGGAGCTATTTGGTAAGATCATTGAAATGGGAGGGACCATTACCGGAGAACATGGCGTAGGGCTCACCAAAGCGCAGTATCTGGAAATGGAGATCTGCCGGGCCGAGCTCGACCTCATGTCCCGGATCAAGAAGGCCTTTGATCCTTTGGGCATATTGAACCCGGGCAAGATTTTTGCCTAAAAACTCTGGCCTTAGAGGAGAAAGTTCGGGCTTACCATTCAGACGCCCCGTCTGATAAGTCACGGATCTGCTAGAGAAAGAACTCGATGAATATTTTCCAGACCATTACGTTGGGGATCATACAGGGACTGACAGAATTTTTACCTGTGAGCAGCTCGGGCCACTTGGTGCTTTTGCAGAACCTGTTTGGTTTGAAGGAGCCCGAGCTCTTGTTAGATTCCTCACTGCACCTGGGAACACTTTTTGCGGTATGCCTCTATTTCCGTGATGACATCAAACAGATGGTAAGGGAAGTATTGAAGTTTGATCTCAGCAAACCCCATGGGTCTCTAGCCTTATGGGTCCTGGTAGGCTCTCTCCCTACGGGTATTATTGGTCTTCTTTTCAAAACCCCCCTTGAAAAGCTTTTTGGGTCCTTACCTATTGTGGGATTGATGCTCGTCGCAACAGGGGTCATAGTCGGATCGAGCAGGCTAATACCCAAGAATTACCACAGTCGGGACCGTGTGGGGCTGCTAATAGCACTGGCCGTTGGGACGGCCCAGGGCCTGGCAATAATACCCGGCATATCCCGATCCGGGGCCACCATAGTTTGTGGTTTGTTTTGCGGTCTTGACAGGGAGCTCGCAGGTCGCTTTTCTTTTTTGCTTTCAATACCAGCAATTATTGGGGCCTTGGCAGTTCAACTAAATTTCGAAGCACTGGAGAACGTGGGGATTGCACCGCTACTCTTTGGCTTTGCATCATCAGCTGTTGTGGGGATCCTGGCCCTGAGGCTACTGATGGGCATGGTCAAGAAAGGGCACCTGTCCTATTTTGCCCCCTACTGTTGGGCACTGGGGCTTTTGATTTTTCTTGCGTCTCGGTAGCATCAAGGATTGTTCACAATGCAAACGGGCACTAAGAGCCGGTCTTATTCTGACTATCTGGTTCTGTACTCCAAGGGCTTTTGTATGGGGGCCTCTGATGTGGTTCCAGGAGTTTCCGGCGGGACAATGGCCTTTATCCTTGGTATTTACGAGGAGTTGATAGATGCGATAAGGTCGTTTGACTTGAAGAGTCTTCAGCTCTTAGCGACCTTTAAGATCCGGTTGTTTTTTGATCGCATCCAGTGGAAGTTTCTTCTGGCATTGGGTATCGGGATTCTCACCGCAATATTCACCCTTGCCGGTGTTTTGGCCTGGCTCCTCCAGAACAGGCCGGTTCTTATATGGTCATTTTTCTTGGGGCTGATAGTTGCCTCTGCAAAAAGTGTGAGCATGCGTGTTGATAAGTGGCGAGTCTCGACATACCTGTCACTTTTCGGGGGTATGATAGGCACATATTTTCTGGTAGGACTTGTTCCTGTAGCCACACCCAATGCCCCTTGGTTTCTATTTCTCTCCGGGGCAATTGCTATCTGCGCCATGATTCTGCCGGGGATATCGGGCTCCTTTGTCTTGGTCCTCCTGGGTAAATATCAATTTATTCTCGAGGCAGTGAACCAGAGGGATTACCTTGTTCTTTTTATTGTCGCTGCAGGCGCCTGTCTGGGAATC
>DATKYC010000153.1:0-6599 GCA_035528695.1 Acidobacteriota bacterium
TGTGCCTTGAAAAAGGCTACCGGTCGCTGATCATTGTCACCTCCCCGACTCATTCGAAACTTGCCTGGCTCATTTTCAAAAAGATATTCGAAAAAGATGCGGTTAAGATTATAGTAACCCCTTCTCAATATACCGGTTTCAAGCCAGATAACTGGTGGAAAACAGAAAAATATGTCGAGGACGTAATGGTTGAGTATCAGAAACTCCTTTATTATTCGGTAAAGTACCTGTGGTAAGAAAGGCCGGGATCGCTGGTAAGCCAAGCGCTCATATGCAAGAAGAAGTCCAAGGACCTTCTGATAATTTAGATCTTAAATGAAGTGCATACT
This sequence comes from Acidobacteriota bacterium, assembly GCA_035528695.1. Taxonomy (GTDB): domain Bacteria; phylum Desulfobacterota; class DSM-4660; order Desulfatiglandales; family Desulfatiglandaceae; genus DATKYC01. The sequence goes on from DATKYC010000153.1 coordinate 330, forward strand.
TGCTATAGCTGGTTCTGATTCATGTGGTGGGGCTGGGATTCAGGCAGATATAAAAACCATCACAAGCCTTGGGGCTCATGCCCTTACCGTCCTTACTGTTGTTACCGCCCAAAACTCGCTTGGGGTTACTGCAATTCATAAGGTTCCGGCTCGGTTTATCTCTACCCAGATTGAGACCCTTATCGAGGATATTGTTCCCGATGCGGTGAAGATCGGGATGGTTTATTCCGCGAGAGCAATCGAAGAAATCGCAAGATTAGTCGTAAAACACAAGTTGTCACAAGTCGTTGTCGATCCCGTTATAATCGCCTCTACAGGTAGAAGATTGATAGAACCAGAAGCGATCTTCCTTCTTAAAGAAGTGCTTCTCCCCGTTGCCAATGTGGTGACGCCAAATCTGTATGAAGCTGGGATCCTCGCCGGCATGGAAGTCAAAGACCTGAAGGGTATGATGGAGTCTGCGAAATTGATCAAGGCCATGGGCCCCGACGTGGTGATTACAGGAGGACACATGAGGGGCAGGTGTGTTGATCTCTTGTACGATGGGAAGGATTTTTATCAATTCTTCGGTTCAAAGATTGCCACACCACATACCCATGGGAGCGGGTGTGTCTTTTCTACCGCTCTGGCTACGCTCTTGGCAAAGCAAAAAGATGTTATTAAGGCCACAAAGTCGGCCCATGATTTTACCAGACGTGCTATAATGCACGCATATGTATGTGGACATGGTGCGGGACCGGTTCAACCTGGATATAGCGTTAGGCCAAGATCATCCGGCCGAAAGGAAAAGGCTTAAGAATGTAAAGCATGCATCAATTGGAAAACCTGAATAAGACAATATTTTATATTCCAACCTCCGAATCCCTCTTCCAAATTCCACATTCCGCCTTCAAATCTACTTCCCTAGACAAAATTGACTGAAAATGCTTTCCAAAACCTCTTCGGAGGTGGTCTCGCCGATAATCTCTCCCAGGGCATCAAGTCCGCTTCGGAGCTCCAAAACCACAATTTCCATGGGGGCCTCCTCTCTCATGCTTCGTTCCGCACTCTTGAAGAATTGTGCAGCATCCATCAAGGCCTGTCTGTGCCTTAGGTTAGAAGTAGCATGAGAAGAGGTCATATCTATATTTCCTTCCAGCACGCATTTCACAATCGCGCTTCTTAGTTGATCAAGACCCTCGCCCGTGAGCGCCGATATTTTGACTAAAGGGAATCCAGAGAGTACCTCTTGGGTAGCAACTTGATCCAGCTTGCATGGCAGATCAGTCTTGTTAATCACGATAAGGGCGTTCTTGCTTTGAGATTGAGCAATAATATTCAGATCATCCCGGTTCATAGGGCGGCTCTGATCGATCACCACCAACAAGAAATCGGCTTCAGCCAACTTCCGCTGCGTCAACTTAACCCCAATTCTTTCAATCTCATCCTTCCCCTCTCTTAACCCCGCCGTATCCATAAGTCGCAGCGGGAGACCTTCAACGGTAATTGTGGACTCGACTATGTCCCTCGTAGTACCCGGTATGGGCGTTACAATTGCACGTTGTTCATTCAAAAGACGATTGAGGAGGCTCGATTTACCCACATTTACACGTCCTACGATCACGGTATTTACCCCCTCCACCCAAACCCTGTTCCTGGCATGTGCGGCTATTAAGGATTCAATCGTTTCGACTGCTTCCTCTTGAATGCGCTTTGCCGCCTCTTCCCTGGACAAGATGCTGTTTTCCTCTTCAGGAAAATCAATTGCTACTTCTGCCTGGGCAAGGATATCCACTACCTTTTCGCGCAAGAGTTGGATTTTCTGTTTGAGTGACCCACGGATCTGCTGGGAGGCCAAGGCCAACCCTCTCTCTGATTTCGCTTTAATGAGATCAACCACGGCCTCAGCCTGGGTCAGGTCAATTCTGCCATTGAGGAAGGCCCTTAAAGTGAATTCTCCCGGTTTTGCAAGTCTCGCACCCTGCTCAATTATTATCTGGAGGATTCTGGAAAGGAGCAGGTAGCCACTGTGTGAATTGATTTCCACTACATCTTCTCTGGTGTAAGAGTGGGGGGCCTTCATAAATGAGAGCAGAACCTCGTCGACCATGCTTCCCGAGGAAGGATCGTACATGTGCCCCAGGTAGAGACGATGGCTCTCAAGGCCATGGAGGGGCCTTCTCGACCTAAAGATCTTTTCAGCAATGTCTTTGGAGTTAGGTCCGCTTATACGTACAATGCCAATTCCGGCTTGACCAATCGGGGTGGCTATTGCGGTGATAGTATCCTCGTTTGAGGGCATTTCTTTGCACTTTCAGGCAGAGCGCGAAGGATGCAGAAAGAAGATGGAAAATACCTTACGCTCATATCCGCGAGCTCTGCGGTATCCTAAAAGATGGTGAAGAGTTACAACAAAAGGGTAGATGGAAAACGATTGGCGCTCGAAGGGCTACGCTCTCTTTGGGATAATGATGACTTTCTTTAACAGTCCCTCTCCCCGGCTCTTGGTGTCCAGCTCTTGATCCTCTCTGAGGGCTAGGTGTAGAATCCTTCTGTCGTGGGGGTTGAGAAGGTTAGTAGTCACCGGCTTTCTGGTTCTTTTTACTTTGTCGCCCATATTTAAGGCCATTTGGATTAAGAAGTCTTGTCTCCTCTGACGATAATTCTCCGAGTCAACCACCACTTGAGCCTTCTTTTCCAAAGTCTTATTCACAATTCTGTTCACAATGAATTGCAAGGCATCCAAGGTTCTTCCCCGCCGCCCTATAAGTAGTCCGGTTTTATCTCCTTCAATGTTCAGCAAGATCACACCGTCTGCCTGATCTGCATTGACACTCGTCCCCTCCAAAAGCATAAGTGCCAAAATCTTCTCAAGTGTCTCCTTAGCGAGCGCGAGATCATTTTCTTCTTCGGCAATTGTCGGTTCCTCTTTAGTGACCGTAACTCTTATTTTGGCCTTTCTGCCACCTACTAAGCCGAAAATCCCTGCAGAACCAGGTTCAATAATTTCAATCTCCATTTCATCTCTAGAACAATTAAGTTCCTGGCAGGCCTTTCCAATGGCTTCCTCAGTGGTTTTTCCTTCAAATTCAAAGCCTTTCATCATTGTCCTCCACACGTTATGCCGATCTTTGTTGAATCCGGTACTGTTGGCCTATTGACAGGATGTTATTAATCAACCAATAAAGAACCAGCCCCGAAGGAAAGTTGATAAACATGAAGGTGAAGATAAGAGGTAAGAACATCATAATCTTGGCCTGAGTGGGATCGCCCGGGGTGGGCGTCATTTTCTGCTGTACAAACATGGAGGCCCCCATCAGCAAGGTCAACACGGGTATTCCATAAGGGGGAGACATAAAGGGAATCTGAAACGGAAAACTGAATAAACGGTCTGGGGCTGAAAGGTCATTTATCCACAGCGCAAAAGGCGCATGTCTCAATTCGATGGCATTTCCCAGAATTCTAAAAAGCGCAAAGAAAACTGGAATCTGGATAACCATGGGCAAGCATCCCCCCATGGGATTCACTTTATAGGTCTTGTAAAGCGCCATCATTTCCTTGTTCATTTGCTCTTTATTGTCTTTGTATTTTTCCCTCATCTTGGCTATGCGAGGCTGAAGTTTCTTCATTTCCCCCATAGACTTATAGCTTTTGTGGGTGAGGGGCCAGAATACAATCTTGATCAGGATAGTGAGCAGGATAATGGATATCCCATAGTTATGAATGTACTGGTTAAAAAACCGCAAGATGTAAAGGAGAGGCTTTGCGATAATGTCAGTCCATCCAAAACTAATTGCACGGTCGAGCTTTCTTCCAAGTTGTTTCAGGATACCCATATCACGGGGTCCGAAATAGAGGGTGTATACAGTCGAGACGCTTTGGGAAGGACTAATGGAAATAGCCGGTGGGCGATAGAATCCCTCCAATAATCCTGAGGGGAGCAAACGACCCTTAAAAATTCCCCTAACTTGCCCTTCTGGGATAATGGCTGATATGAAAAAATCATCCTCATAGGCAAGCCAATCAACCTGGCCTTTAACCACATTTTCTTCAGATACCTTCTTGGTCTTAATCTCTTTCAACTCATCGTCTAATAGCAGTACCAGCCCCACATAAGAATAGTAACTTTTCTTTCCCTCGGGCGGGAAGGCCCTTAAATCGGCAGTAAAGGCCCCCTTAACTGCCTCTCTAGATTCATTGAGCACCTCAACCTTGAGGTCGATCTTGTATTGATCAGGATAAAAGCGGAAAACCTGATTAATTGAAACGCCTCCCGAGTTGACTGCCCGGAACACCAGATCCTTTGGAGAAGATTCTTGCCCGAGCAATATTTTCTTCTCATTCACCTGGTAAGTGATTTTTTTGTTTTGAGGGGTTAACTGACTATCAAAGTCTATAAGCAGAAAATCCCCCATCCCTTCTTTAATACTTACAAGTTCGATAAGGTCGGAATTAGGATCAGTACTCTGACGATATTTTTTTAGCCGGAAACTTCTTATGGTGGGCCCTGTATTGGTAAACACAACCTTATATAAAGGCGTGTCGATCTCAATTTCTTTTTCATCCTCCCTGGAAATGAGCTTCCTAGACTCTTTCCTCGGCATCTCAGATGGGACAGGAGGAGCTAAGTCGCGCGGTGGGGTTGCATCTTGGGGCTCTATGGTCTTGGATACCTGTTCTTGGGCCTCCTTGCCAGTGATCTCGCCTTTCTTCACTGTCTCTTTCTTTTCTGGGCCAAAGAGAAGCGACCATCCCACAAGCACAATAAATGATAACACAAAGGCTAGTATTACTCTCTTTTCCATTTATCTTGTTATCCTACCCTAACTTTAGAAAATACCTAAACATATGGATTCCTGGCCAAAGGTCTTAAGCCGAATCCCAAATCGCAGTATATCCGGGCCAATAAAATAGCGATGATCACCAATCCAAGGCGTTCATGAAACGGGGTCATACCCGCCCGGATGAAAGGGATGACATTTAGTGACCCTTAAGAGGGCGAGAAAGCCTCCCCTTATGATCCCATACTTCTGGATGGCATGGCGGGCATAGGTTGAGCACGTGGGGTAAAAACGACAGGAAGGAGGCAAGAAGCGGGAAATGAGTTGATATATATATATCAAAACAACAGGAATATGTCTCAATTTAAACAAAGGAATTCTTATCGAAGATAATCTCTCCGAGTTCCTCCTTAACTTTCGCGAGATCACAGTAACTGGCATCCTTCTTCGCTACAATTACGACATCATATCCTTGGGGGAAATCTGACTTATTGAGTCTGAAGAATTCCCTGATTAGTCGTTTGACCCTATTTCTTTTGACTGCGCTTCCTGTTTTCTTGCTAACAGTGATCCCCAATCTCTTGGTGCCTAGCCCATTCCGCTTGAAAATAACAATAAAGTGGTCCGTTTGGTGGCGTTCACCTGGCCGATTTACATTGACAAAATCTGCTCGATTCAATAGTCTTTCTGTCTTTCGAAACGAAAATAATGCCATCAAGTAAATCAGGATCGGTCAGTTGTTTAGCTTTTAGACAGTTAATCGTTTGCGCCCCTTTGCTCTTCTACGCCTTAAGACATTTATGCCACCTTTGGTTCGCATTCTGGCTCTAAAACCGTGGGTCCGTGCCCTTTTTAAATTGCTGGGTTGGTAAGTCCTTTTCATGGTGTCAGCGAATCCCCCTGATTCAATTGGATAAATTGCAATAAAACCACGACCCAAAAACTTTGTCAAGCCAAAAGCATTTTCTTAATTTTGTGTTTGATAATTCGGCTATCTTTATATAACTTTAAGAGGTCCCAGAAAGCTTTCTCATGGAGAGAGGAGAAAACAATGTTTCTTGATTCCATTTTTGGTTTATTTTCTAACGATTTGGCGATCGATCTCGGAACAGCCAACACCTGTGTATATGTAAAAGGCAAGGGGATTGTTTTGAGGGAGCCATCAGTGGTGGCGGTGAAAAAAGATGCAAAGGGAAACAGCAAGGTGTTGGCGGTAGGGCAGCAGGCCAAGATGATGTTGGGCAGGACTCCGGGAAACATTGTGGCTATTCGTCCCATGAAGGATGGGGTGATTGCGGATTTTGAGATCACGGAGGCGATGCTTCGTCACTTTATCACTACGGTGCACAACCGCCGGAGGCTGGTAAGACCTCGAATCATTATCTGCGTGCCCAGTGGGATTACCCAGGTTGAAAAGAGGGCTGTACGTGAGTCTGCCGAATCTGCCGGGGCCAGGGAAGTCTACCTCATAGAGGAGCCTATGGCGGCGGCGATAGGTGCAGGGCTTCCG
>DATKYC010000154.1:0-2445 GCA_035528695.1 Acidobacteriota bacterium
GATATCATTGCGCTCGAGAAGTCGTGCAGCCATCCGATGAAGAAGACTCCCAGACCCAGCCAGAGTAGCGCTGGTAACCAACCCCATTGGAGGGCAACGATAGGGCCTATGATCGGTGCAGCCCCTGCTATTGAGTTAAGCTGAAACCCGTAAAGCACGTTCTTGTTTGCAGGCATAAAGTCAACGCCGTCCATATACATCTTTGCAGGCGTTGCCTTCCCCGCATCAACCCCAAAAATATTCTTTGCAACATGGCGGGCATATACCCAGTAACCGATAACAACAATAACTACCCACCATAATAACACCCACAATGAATTCATAGCTTCCCTCCTCAAGATTGAGCTGAAACCCCAAAAGAGCAGGTATTACAAAAACCCCTCGCTAATCATTTAGCAGGGTCATCATGTGTCTAAAATGTACCGAACACCGTTCTGGTTAACCTTTTTGCGCTAAAGGGAGTTAGCTAAATAAAAGAAGATAAGTACCAGAGGGACGATAGGGCTATAGGGTAACTAGCCGTCTATCCTCTCCTCTTGGTGGTGGAAGAAAGGGTTATGATGTTGATTGACGGATTGCCAGGGCCTGTACGTGAAATGGACAGTACTACTCGTGTCACCTCCTTTCTAGTATCCAAGATATTACCCTTACAAGGCTAACAAAACCGGATTCTTTCCAATACCACCGACCAAAGTATCAGATAGGAGCGATCACGCAGGAAAACACATACCACAATCAGACACCCGTAAACTGGTTCCGCACAACGCAAGAACAGAGGCAGGAAGCACTCTAGTGTGTGAACATAGAGATTTTTCCGCTCAATTGGTACAAGAGGAGTAACGCTAACGCCAAGTGTAAAAGTAGTTCATTAAAAATTACAAAAATTTTTGTTATTATTTATTAACAGGCAATAATTACTATTGTCAAGATTAAATATAGTAAAGGGGAAAGCTTCGTCTATGAGGCTCTCCATTTAGAGGGCTTATTGAGTTGGCGATTCTCTATGAAGGGGACAAAAAAAATCAGGATCATCCCAGGGATAGAGGCCAGAAAGCTGATCCCGAAAAAGTATCCGTAGCCCAGCCACTGAGCCAGAAAACCGCTCGCTACTCCTGATAAAACTCCTGTTATATTCATGAGGCCCGTCCCAATAGCAAAATGGGCGGCCTTAAATTCAGGCAAGCAGCTCCTCATCAAGAATGTGACGAGAACCGAGGTGCCAAGTCCCCCCGCAAACTGATCAAAGGCATGAACGGATGCCACCAAAAACAGGTTGAGGTGGCCTATGGGGGTGAGGTGCGCTACGCCCGTATTTAGGATGACATATCGATTCAGCCCAAGGGCCAGAAACATGTAAATAAGATTCGTGAGGTTCTGAGCCAGTAAAAAGGGCCAGATGGTCTTCTTGAGGGTATAGCGTGAGATAAGCCAGCCCCCTAACATGGCCCCGATAATAGAAAAGGGAAGCCCTACACCCCCTGAGATCCAGCCATAGTGCACCTTGATCCCCAGATCCACTATAAAAGGCGATACCATTGACGTTAGCATTGACTCCCCGGTTCGCATAAGGATTATAAAGGCGAGGGCTGCACCGATTTTCTCCCTGTCCATGTACGCGATAAAGGCCCTGGAGTAAAAGGACCCTCTGTCCTTGAGTACAGTTTTCTTGATCTGGTTCCTGAAGAGCGCCATAAGGATCAGGGCAATGAGGAGGCCGATACCGACCCAGCCGGAGAATGTGATCCGCTCAATGAGAGCAATCTCTGACCTTAGCTCCTGCCACCACCCCAAAGAAAAGACAGATCGCAAGGCGAGAGCGATAAATACCAAGAGAGTGCAGCCTGCAAGCAATTTGGGGTTCAGGAGTCCCCTGAGGAGGAGCCGCATGGGGGTCTTGTAGGTTTCGACCTTTGGCAATAGGGATACATGGTAGGTGAAGAAGATAGCAAGGAGCAGTGCAGCCGAAAAATAACCCACTCCCCAGGAGGTCATCGTACCGATAGTGATAATAATTCCTGACCCTGTCATCATGGAGATTCGATAGGCCATCACCCTGTAGCCCACAAACCTGGCCTGACCCTTCTCGTCCAATGCTTCCATGTAATAGCCGTCTATGGCAATATCATGGGTTGCCGCGATAAATGAGCCCACAAAAAAGAGGATGGCAACAATTCGTATGCCAGAGGGTAGATGGGACACAAATGCAACTGCACAGAAAATGAGCACCAACAATAACTGCGCTGAAAGCATCCATCGCCTTTTAGTGCCGAACTGGTCAATCTGGGGGCCCCATAAGAATTTCAAGACCCACGGGAGGCCAAAAAGAGAAGTCAAACCGATGGCCTCCAGGCTGACCTTCATATCGCGGAAAAATACCGAAGAAACTATGCGGATAATGGTGTAAGGGAAGCCTTCGGCAAAGTAGGTGGTAAACGCCCAGACGTG
>DATKYC010000155.1:0-4098 GCA_035528695.1 Acidobacteriota bacterium
ATAACAGCGGGTGTCATCACGCTTGTTGTCTTGGCGGGCATCCTCGCTCTACTGCTCAATATCAAAGCCTTTAAGCCGCAGATCGAGGCGGCCGCGTCTACTGCTCTGGAAATGGATGTCCGGATCAAAGGCAGGATGGGCATCGCTCTTTTTCCGGGCCTCGGTCTATCGCTGAAGGACGTCAACGTGCGGAGCAGGGGATTGGATGTCGTTAGGATTGAGAAGATGAGGATAAGGCTGAAGCTCATCTCCCTCGCGAGGTTCGAAATCAAGATAATCCAGGCCGAGCTTGTCAAGCCGGTCTTCTCCATAGTTCGGTCCAAAAACGGGATGTTCAATCTTGAAAAGCCGGGACGCTCGTCATGGGAAAAACTCCTTGCTGTGAAAAAGATAGCCATCTCTCAGGGGAGCCTTGTTTTTACTGATGAAACATCCAGCGAGAAAATCGAAGTCGGTGGCTTGGATTTGAGCATAAGAAACCTTTTTTCCAGCGGGACGGACAGCTCAGAACACTTCAAGAACATCTCATTCACCGGGGATACCAGATGCAAGATACTCAAGATAAATAAATTCACCCTGATGAACCTTATGATGAGAGCCGCGGTTGAAAAGGGAATCCTCGATATCAACCCGGTCAGTATGAACATCTTTGGTGGAACCGGGAACGGAAGCATTCATACGGACGTGACGGGGCCGTCGCCTCATTACAGGGTAATCTATGCTCTTAATCGGGGCAGGATCGAAGAACTTCTTCAGCAATACTCGCTCAAGAAAATCCCCAAGAAAACCATAGAAGGGTCGATCAACTTTTCCGCGGACCTGACGGCAATGGGGAAGAACGCAGATGAGGTGAAGCGATCGCTTAACGGCAACCTTTCTTTGAACGGGGAGAACCTGATGCTCTACAACATTGATATCGATGCTTTTATCCAGAAGTACGAACGAAGCCAGAATTTGAACCTCGTGGATGTGGGGGCGTTCTTACTCGCGGGCCCCATCGGGCCAGTACTCACCAAGAGCTACAATTTTGCAAGCCTCTACGAAGAGTCGCAGGGCGGAAAAGGGATCATCAGAAAACTCGTCTCAGTCTGGAAGGTAAAAAACGGCATTGCCGAGGCGCGCGATGTAGCCCTTGCCTCAAAAAAACAGAGAATCGCCATGAAAGGGGGATTGAATTTCATCAACGAGCGTTTTGTCGATGTAACCGTAGCGGCGCTCGATAAACGAGGGTGCGCCGTTTACAGCGAGAAAGTGCAAGGGCCCTTCCGTAAACCGCAAATCGAGAAGGAAAGTATCTTTAAGTCCATTGCCGGATCCGTCTTGAATCCGCTGGAGGAGCAGCACAAGCTAATAGTGGAGTTCGCAATCCCAGGAGCACCAACGTAGACCATCGATGTAAAGGTCCTCAAAGACAGTGTCCATTTATTGGCGCCAGCAAGGGACATTGAGTACGTTTCGGCACTGGCTTTGGGTTGGCCGGTGAAACCTGACAAAGCTGAAGCGACTTACGAGAACGGATTGCTCCGAATTGAGGTGCCTTTCAAAGATCCAATGGAAGATGCGGTGAAAGTCGCCATCAAGCCAGGCAAGGTGGAAACCAAGACCGAAAGGATTGCAGCCTAATGACCCGCTAATGAGTTGGGTTTTTAATGGCGGGAAGACACAATTGATATTGAAGCCCTGTCTCATTGTAGTGAACAGGGCTTTTTGTTTTTAGACAAGAAGATATTATGGGGATAACGTCCGTAATTAAGAGCAACTTAACACGATAATAGGATGTTGATAGTAGAAGCTTCATGCCAAGACAAGCCCGCCTCGATGCCCCCGGTGTCCTGCACCACACTATCATCCGTGGGATAGAACAGAGATAAATATTTGCAGACCATAAGGCCAGGGACAATTTCCTTGACCGCCTGGGAACCCTCCTTCCTGAAACAAAAACAAACTGCTATGCATGGGCACTCTTATCCAATGAAGTCAATGAAATCGAAATTCCAGTTAGTGTTACAAGATATTGATCTATAAACGTGTCGGCTCCCTTCTATATAAAACCTTTGATATCAAACTGGTACCATAATATCCAGGATCATGTGCGTTAATAGATGCAGCACCGAAAAGTAACGAAAACCCGTTTGACCGTCGCTGTAAAGATAACCATGGCCGCGCCACAGTTAATGAAATTTATGGATTGCCCACCCCAGGAAAGAAGTAATCTGTGACATACGTGCAAAAGCCAGAGACCTGCACAACGGTCATCGCAACCCAATTGCCTTCAAAAAGGCGCATATTGACATTCTTTTTTAGGCCTTGAGGTGGATAGCGACATAACAACCTGGAATAACTTGTTAATAAAAATAATACCCTTTGCATTATTTTCTTGATTTTCTCCTTGAAAGACCTATATTCGCAAACAAGAAATTTTTCTCATTTTGATCGCGGGCATTCCGGCCGGGCCGTAACCGTTCCTGGCCGAAACATGGATAAACCTCTTAACAAAGGAAACAAAAACAATGCGAAATTCTATGCGGATCAAAGAGCAGGTGATAAGAAAGCCTCCCAGCACCGTTGAAGAGGAGTGTGACGAACCTCCCCACCCCGGGCTCGACCTTCGCCCCGCCTTGCCCTTTTCATCTCCCCGGGTTCACACCAATTCCAGCCCATGCATCATCCAATTTCCTTCTTCACGTACCAGGCCCTTCAGCCCGGCGGTACGCGCCTTCAAAAAACGTTTTTATCCGGCCGTTCCGTCCAAACTGTGGAACGACTGGCGTTGGCAGGTAGGCCATCGCATCCGGAGTGTGGCCCAACTTGAGCGAATGCTCGTGCTTTCCGAGGATGAGAGGTCGGCCATGACCCGTCCGGCCGGCAGTTTGCCCCTGGCCATCACCCCCTATTACATGAGTCTGTTGTCCCCGGATGACCCTCATCAGGCGCTGCGCCGCACCGTGGTGCCCACCCTGCAGGAGACGATCAGGGGCTTCGGGGAGGCGGACGACCCCCTGGGTGAGGAATCCCAGAGCCCGGTGCCCGGATTGGTCCATCGGTACCCCGACCGTGTGCTCCTGCTCCTGTCGGATTTCTGCTCGACCTATTGCCGTTATTGCACCCGTTCGCGCATGGTGGGCCGGGGAGGTCTTTATCCAAGCCGGTCACGGCTTGAGAGCGCCTTTGACTATATCCGGAGGACCCCTTCGGTACGCGATGTGTTGCTGTCGGGCGGGGATCCACTGCTGATCGGCGAGGAGAGGCTCTCCTGGATTCTGTCCCGGCTGCGGCAGATCCCGCACGTGGAGATCGTGCGCATCGGCACTAAGGTGCCTGCCGTCCTGCCCCAGCGCATCACTCCAAAGCTTGTACGCATGTTGCGGCAGTACCATCCGCTATGGATGAGCCTGCATTTCACCCATCCGGACGAGTGCACCCCCGAGGTCTACCGGGCCTGCGCCATGCTGGCCGATGCAGGCATCCCGCTCGGTTCGCAAACGGTGCTGCTCAAAGGTATCAACGACAACGTGGACACCATGCGCTCCCTGATGCATCAAATGATGCAGATGCGTGTCAAGCCCTACTACCTGTACCAGTGCGACCCTATCACAGGATCGGCCCATTTCCGGACACCCGTGGCCAAGGGCCTCGATATTATTCGTGGTCTGCGCGGGTTCACCAGCGGGTATGCCGTGCCCACCTACGTGATAGACGCCCCCGGGGGCGGCGGCAAGATACCCCTGACACCCGAATATGTTGTGGGCAGGGAAGACGGTGCCCTCCTGTTGCGGAACTATGAAAAGAACCTTTACCGCTATCCGGACTGCCTATTGCCGGAATAATGCTGATCGTTTTGCTGAGGTCTCGGGGATCGCGATGCAGACTGCACGCGTCCCCGTTGTTTTTTCCAACCGGGGAGGTTCGCTGTGACAACCACCATGGAACGAATGGGCGACGAAGGAAAGAACAGTGGATCTCGTGAGATGAAGGATTTTTGATGAAAATAAAGATCGGTCTGACCTATGACCTGCGCTCTGAATACCTGACCCAGGGCTACTCGGAATTGGAGACCGCCGAATTCGACCGCGAGGACACCGTGGCCGCGATCGAAGA
>DATKYC010000156.1:0-2765 GCA_035528695.1 Acidobacteriota bacterium
TTCATGGATTATTTGTCGGTCTTTTTTGAGAAGGCTATTATAGACCACCTCCTGGGTCAGAGGGTGCTTGAACATATACTCCAGATCGGGCTGAAGAGACCTGGTCCTAATGAAGTCGAATCTCCTGGTAGATCTTACCAATGCCGCTTAACTGATGACTTGTGAAAAGACTGAAGATAGGCCTGTAAACACAGAGAACGATGGCGGGTTGTCGGGTATGTAGTAAGGCGTTACGAAGGAGTTCCACAAAGGAGGGATCAGCCCAGTGAAGATCTTCCAGAAAAAAAATTGTCGGAGCTCTCTCGGCTAGAGCTGAAATGATGGTCTGTGTTGCCTCTAGAAGACGAGATCTCCAGAACTCAGGGTCCACATCTTCCACTTCGGGATAATGGAGCGAATAAAGGCTACCCACGTAAGGGATAATGTCACCCTTTTTCCCTAGAAGATGCTCTATCCCAGATTCGACTTTCTCTCTCACTTTTTCAGGAGGATCGTCCTCTTCAATTTGAAGTACACTGTTCAGAAGATCGATCAACGGGAAATAGGGTATGTTCTGCGAATACGCATAAGCATGTCCTTCTACCCATTGAACCTCTTCCAGATTCAACGTGTCCTTAAAGTCCTCGACAAGTCTGCTTTTTCCCGTGCCTGCAGCGCCGTAGATAGAGAATATCCTGCCTTCTCCCTCCCGGAGATTCTTGACGGCTTCAACCAGTTCGGCGATTTCTGCTTTTCTGCCGATGAGATCAGCTCTTAAGCCGGAAAGACGGTGTACCGTAACTGGTCTTTCTTTTGCAGACAAAACCTTATGAACCTGGATCGGTTCCGCCTTGCCCTTGACCAAGGTTGGTTCCAAGCTTTCAAACGAAAAATGCCCCTCGGCCTGTCGATATGTATCCGCACCAACCAGAATTTCGCCCGCACTAGCCAAGCTACTTAGCCGGAAGGCGAGATTAATGGTGTCACCTGATACGCCGTGGGTGCCTTTTTCCATGTCCACTTTGCCGGTCACAACGAGACCGGTATTGATGCCTGTGTGCATTGAAATGGGTTGCCCAATCCTCTTCTCTACTTCGGGGCTTAATGCATCCACTAGTTCATGTATTTCTCGTGCAACCTTGATGGCCCTTATTGGGTCATCCTCATGGGCCTTTGGGACACCGAAAAGGGCCATGACCGCATCGCCAACAAACTTCTCTATGAACCCTTCGTATTTGGTTACGACCTGAGCAATCTCTCCGAAGATCCTGCTCATGATCTCCTTTAGCTCTTCTGGGTCAAGTTTTTCCGACATCGGTGTGTACCCCGCGAGGTCGGAGAAGAGGACCGTCACGTGTTTACGCTCTCCTTCGGCTTCCGGCACTTCCCTTTCCGCTGCTACAACTTCCTCTAACCTTTGGCCGCACTGCTCACAAAAAAGGCTATCTTCTTCATAAGGGTGTCCACAAGATGGGCAAGCGAGTTCTAGTTTAGTACCGCATTTTTTGCAGAACTTGGCCTCTTCCTTATTATCAAATTGGCATTTTGGGCATTTCATGGATCAGTCCTCCAAACTGTTGAAGGAAAAATGGTCTTAAGGAGAACAAAGGAATGATGCTGAGGGCTCCTAACAGATCGGGCAAGTCCTACCAGCAGGGGTTTGAGCACATTTTGATGGGTTTCTCCATGGGAAGCCCCATTAAATAGGAATTAACTGATTGAGGAAAAATGAGTCTTTTTCATAAATTTATAATGTAAAAGGCAAGTTGAGTCAATCAGGATCGGAGTGGAGATGATTCCATATATTGTGGTCGGATTTGAAATGCCAAAATTAAAGGTTCCTTATCAAATGGTCCAATCCGGGATAATCTGATCCCGATCAAAATTTCAGTCGGAATCCTCTAAAAACAAACAATTCAAGCATTCATCCTCTAATCGAAACCTGGTGATACCTTGCCAATACCCTTAATAACGACTCCGCTGTAATATACGTTGGATACCTGGAATGATCGCAATAAAATACCCTATCATCCTCGGGCCATTTTATTGAGTTCGCCATGGATTACTTGGCAAACGACCACCGCTGTCAAAACAATTCCCTTTCAGATTTGACTCGGAAAGCATAAGTTTTTTGGGCCTCTCGATTGGCGAGATTCGATAGCAGAAGTTATAAGTTTGCAAATGCTAAAATGGTGGTGTGGGAAGGGGGAGTTAGAAGCTCCCCTTTACCCGATTAGGTGACCCCATTCTTTCCATGGAGGAACCACTTCCTGTCCTCTGAGACGGGCCAAGAACTTCGTTTGTGAGCCAAGAACGTCATCCACAGAGAGACCGAGAATCTGCGCGATGATTATCGCCGTCACTCGCACAAAAAGGGTAGCATCGTGAATCGCAGTTTCATCAACAAATCGACCTGCATGGACCAACGCGTTGCGCATGTTCACGAACCTTTTGATGCCCTTTCTATCCCT
The DNA here is from genome assembly GCA_035528695.1 of Acidobacteriota bacterium. Taxonomy (GTDB): domain Bacteria; phylum Desulfobacterota; class DSM-4660; order Desulfatiglandales; family Desulfatiglandaceae; genus DATKYC01. The sequence goes on from DATKYC010000156.1 coordinate 2,451, forward strand.
ACTATCAAGCGCATCCTTTATTTGATATCGGGTGAGAACGAACGAGACCTTTTCTGACGCAGAGAGCTTAATAATCTGTTTGTCGGATAACCACGATTGATTATGAAGTGTGAAGAGGATTTCCCATATCGTCCAGCACGTAATGAAGGAGGTTTCGAGGATTTGCCTCTTGCAAGCAGATCTAAATAGGAGCAGGAAACGCCCTCGTCTATATTCCTTTTGCCATTTAACAGTACGCATCATGCTGTAGACGCGCTCTATCCCCTTCTGGAAGCCAATGTCGTATTTGTTGCCATTTTTGTCTTGGGCTTGTTG
>DATKYC010000157.1:0-9751 GCA_035528695.1 Acidobacteriota bacterium
GCCAAGGTGACACTTCCCCTGGATGCACTCCAGAAATATCACAAGGTGAATCTGCTCTTAAATGCCTTGGACCGCATTGAGGTGCGTGGCCGCGATTCAGCCGGGATCCAAATTACCATGACCTTTGAGCATCCCCAAGCCGTTGACAGCCTGCTCGCCAGGCTCAAACAAAGGGATCTCTATGAGGCCTTTATCCGACGCCTTGAGCCGGGAGACCTGTTGGGAGGCTCTATTCAACTTCGTGCCGAGACCTCGAGCCCTTGGACGACGGTAATTACCTTTACCTATAAAAGAGCTTCTGTCACCGGTCACTTGGGCGAAAATACAGATTATCTGCGAGATTACATCCGCTCCGATGCAATCCTCAGAAGCGCCCTTGAGATGCAGAGTACGTCCGAAGTCTATTTAGCCCATACTCGTTGGGCGTCAGTTGGTGCCATCAATGAACTCAATTGCCATCCCCTTAACAACTTCTGCCTTAACGCTCCTCAGGAAGACCAGGACCTCCTGCCACGTCCTCAACCTATGAAGGCATATCCCTTCTATGGCAAAGGTCCTTGGGCAATCCAAGTGGCCCTTAATGGCGACATTGATAACCAGGGAGACCTCCGATCCCAGCTAGAGGAAGCCCAAGGTGAGGTGATTGACCCCAAGGTCACTACAGACACCAAGGTCATTCCCCTCCAGATTGAGAAATACCTTCAGGCCGGTAATAACCTAAAAGAATCCTTCCGGCTGGCTCTAAACGATTTTGAAGGTTCCCATGCCATCGCCATGCATAGCAATCTGGAGCCCGACACCCTATTCCTTGCCTTACGTGGTAGTGGTCAGGCCCTTTATGTGGGTCTTGGTGCTGATCAGTATGTTTTTTCCTCTGAAGTCTACGGTCTGGTGGAAATGACACCCTGGTTCATTAAGATGGATGGGGAACACGAACGAATAGAGGGAGATCCCGGCACCAAGGGACAAATTTTTCTCCTGAAAGGCCACGGTACCTGCAGCCCCCAGGGCATTGAGGCCATTTATTACGATGGTTATCCGGTAGGACTCGATCCATACGGCGCCCAAAGAGCTGAGATTACAACACGTGACATTGACCGGAAGGGCTTCCCCCACTTCTTGCTGAAGGAAATCCTTGAGGCCCCCCTTTCTGCGGTGAAAACCCTTAGAGGCAAGTATCGTATTGACAGGACTTTCAATGGAATGGAAAGGGTGAGCTTCAATCTCGGGCCAGACCTTATTCCTGAGCGCCTTCAGGAAGCCCTGCGCCAGGGGGAGGTGAACAACATCTTCATCATAGGCCAAGGCACCGCCGCCGTAGCGGGCGCCGCTATCGCGGAGGCCATGCGCCGCTATTTGAGAGGGCTTCCGATTCAAATTCAGGCCTTGAAGGCATCTGACCTGAGCGGCTTTTTTCTGGAGGAAGACCTGGCAAAGAGCCTGGTCATCGCCGTAACTCAATCCGGCACAACGACGGATACCAATCGGGCGGTGTACTTGGCCCGGGAGCGCCAGGCCCACATTCTGGCCATTGTCAATCGACGTCACTCCGATATCACGATCAATGCCGAGGGGATCTTTTACACCAGCGACGGACGGGATGTGGAAATGTCTGTTGCATCAACCAAGGCCTTCTATTCCCAAATCATTGCCGGGTATGTGCTGGCCTTATATTTAGCCCAATTCCTGCGCTCCCGATCAGACACCTTCATCGCCCGAGAACTCCTCAGCCTCGAAAGTGCAGCCCATCTCATGACCTCAGTCCTGGACCGGAGAGAAAAGATCAAGGCCTCAGCCTGGACATTGGCAAAACAGAAAAGGTATTGGGCCGTGGTGGGAAGCGGTCCCAACAAGGTGGCAGCGGATGAAATCCGGATCAAGCTCAGCGAACTCTGTTATAAGACCATCTCCTCTGACATCATTGAAGATAAAAAGCACATCGATCTTTCTTCTGAACCCCTGATCGTGGTCTGCGCAGCAGGCAACCCGAGTGCGGTTAACGAAGATGTCCTGAAGGATGTGGCCATCTTTAAGGCCCATGGAGCGGCTGTGGTTGTAGTCACGGACGAGGCTGAAATGCGATTTGACCCTATCGCGGATGCAGTTATTCGCGTTCCCCGGTGCCAGTTTCCTGTTTCCGTGATCCTGAATAGCCTTGCAGGGCACCTCTGGGGCTACTATGCAGCCTGCAGTATCGACGAGGAAGCCAATGTATTTCGCACTTTCCGTCGCAGCCTGTCCCATAGGATGACGTTGCCAGACTGCTTGCACGAGGCGCTTCCAGAGATCTTGGCTGATAGGGAGCTTAATAAGATCATTGATGATTTTGCGCTGGAATTCAACTCACGACGCAACCAGGACTATTTGGCCTCTATGAATCCCCTGCTGGCCGCTGACCTGGCCTTACTTCTCAAATACAGCACAGGCAAAATGCCCCTTGAGTTATTCTGGAAGGATTTTGAGGACAAGCGGGTGTCATCCTCCCCCTTGGTCAGCCTTGAGCTGTGCCTAAATCAAATCATTGAGGACCTCTCCCGGCCCATTGATGCCATCCGCCACCAGGCTAAGACCGTCACCGTCGGCACCAGCCGCAAAATCAGTACCGCCAGGGGTAAGATATTTGAATTCCTCCAGGAACTCAACTTTTCACTGGAAAACCTGACAGCCAAGAACATCTTGACCGCCCGCAGGATTCAAAACGCTATAGCCACCGTTAATGGCTATACCTTTTATCAAATCGATCCTCTGGATAAAGACGGCAAGCCCACCGAAGACACGCTGATATGGATTGAAAGCCGGGGTGGCGTCGCCCTCCCTATGAAGACCCGTATCACCAGGTCCAGTCCTCTTAGAGGGACAAAAAGAAGCATAGTTAGTACGGGCGATATGTTTGCGGGTCTCGGACGTACGGATCGGGTACCTATTGTGATCATCCCCCTTTTGGGGCCTAATCACTTCATCCGCAACATCCTGTTGATGCATGTCCAGTTTCGGAGTGACGTTCCGGTAGAGAAAAAGAAAGAGGTAATAGGGGACAAACTAAACCGCATCTGTGATGTAGTGAATGAATACAACTGGCCGTGGGATGACCAATACCTGGAGGCCTTTCCCATCGAGTTTCTCCTTGGGGAAGCTGTGGACGTGATTGCGGCCGAAATCATCCGACACCTGAAACATTCCGCATCCACGACAAGGACGCCTTCTGTCGAGGAACAGGGATAATGGCCGTCCTTTGGCAAGGGAATCAATACGATGACCACACTCCAAAACCACCTACGGGAATGCTGCGGTATTTTCGGCGTTTATGGTGATGAGCAGGCCGCCGAGAAAACCTATTTAGGTCTCTATGCACTTCAGCATCGGGGCCAGGAGAGTGCCGGTATTGCGGCCTTCAATGGGAGATCCATCACCCTGCACCGGGAAACGGGTCTGGTTTGGTCTGTTTTCTCTGCACCAGGGGTAATGGATCGACTTAAGGGTCACGCTGCCATAGGTCACACACGTTATTCCACAACTGGAGCGACCGGGCTGGAAAACGCCCAACCCCTTTTGATGCGCTGCAAGGGGCAACAAATCGCAGCTGCACACAACGGCAATCTGGTCAACTCGCAGGTCTTACGGCAAAATCTTGAGGACAGTGGTTCCATTTTGCAGACCACCTCGGACAGTGAGATCGTGCTTCACCTGATCGCCAAGTCAAAAAAACCGACCCTGGAAGAGAGTCTCTTAGAAGCCTTAGTCCAGCTAAACGGGGCCTATTGTTTTCTTTTTCTAACCCCCGCCATGATGGTAGCTGCCCGGGATCCCTTCGGATTCCGCCCCTTGTGTTTGGGTCAGTTGGGAAGTGCTACCCTGGTGGCTTCAGAATCCTGCGCCTTTGACATCAGCGGCGCCCAATACCTTCGAAGTCTGGAAGCGGGGGAAGTCCTTATCATAGACGAAAAAGGCTTAACCTCTCATCACTTGCCACCCGTGAACGCCAAGGCCTTTTGCATCTTTGAATATATCTATTTTTCAAGGCCTGACAGCTATATCTTCGGGGAACAGGTCGATAAGATCCGGCGCAGGTTAGGCGAGAAGCTGGCCGCGGAACTGCCCTGTGAGGCGGATTTTGTGATCCCTGTGCCCGATTCGGCCAATACCGGGGCCTTAGGCTACGCTCATGCCGCAGGCATGCCTTTCGAAATAGGACTGATCCGCAATCACTACGTTGGCCGCACCTTCATCGCCCCTCACCAAGAGCAAAGGGATTTAGACGTTAAGGTGAAGTTCAATCCAGTTAGAGGTCTATTGCGGGGCAAACGGATCGTACTGGTCGAGGATTCCATTGTGCGCGGCACAACTCTGAGGCAGTTGGTGGGGCTCATGCGCCATGCTGGCGCTGCCGAGGTCCATGTGAGGGTCAGTTCTCCTCCAATTCGTTTCCCCTGCTTTTTCGGTATCGACATATCAGGCCGGGGAGAATTGATCGCCGCCACTCACACACTTGAAGAGATCCGCCAATACATCGAGGCTGATTCCCTGGCCTATCTGTCGGTACGAGGACTCCTGGCCGCCGTGGCCACCAAGGGTGATTATTGCACTGCGTGCTTCACGGGTAACTACCCAACCGAAGTGCCGCAGGACTTTTGCAAGGAGCAATTTGACTTAAAGTATGAAAGATCCTAATCCCAGAAAGGCACTTTTGGCCCTTGAGGATGGCCGCCTTTTTGAGGGGCTCTCCTTCGGTGCAGAAGGTGAGTGCACCGGTGAGGTGGTTTTCAATACCGGCATGACGGGCTATCAGGAGGTCCTAACAGACCCCTCCTATAAAGGCCAAATGGTTACTATGACCTACCCCCTCATCGGCAATTATGGCATCAATGACGCTGACGGAGAATCCCGCAGACTCTGGCTGGAAGGTTTTGTAATCCGGGAGTTGAGCGCTATCTCGAGCAACTGGCGTGCCAGGGAGGATCTGGATACCTATCTGAAGTTCCACGGAGTTTTGGGCATTCAGGGCGTGGATACCCGTGCCCTCACGAGGCACATTCGCGAGGCCGGTGCCATGAAGGCCGTCATCTCCACCTCGGATCTCGATGTTCCCCGCCTGGTGAGAAAAGCCCGCACCTCCCAAGACTTAGTAGGGAGAGACCTCGTTAAGGAGGTCACCTGTCAGACGTCGTACCACATGGCCATGGGAACCGACCGGCCCTTGGTTGCAGTTCTGGACTTTGGTGTTAAAACCAGCATCCTGAAGCAGCTACAGTCCGCAGGCTGCAGCCTGAGTATCTTACCCGCCCACACCTCGGCAGCCAGCATCTTGGCCCTCCGACCGGATGGCATCGTGCTATCGAACGGGCCCGGGGACCCGGCAGCCGTGACTTACGCCATAAGCACCATTCGCGAACTACTGCAACAGGAAACCCTACCAATTTTCGGTATCTGTCTGGGGCACCAGCTCCTGGGGCTGGCACTCGGCGGGAAAACCTACAAGTTGAAATTCGGACACCATGGATCAAACCACCCCGTAAAAGACCTGCAGACGGGAAAGATCGACATCACCTCCCAGAATCACGGTTTCTGTCTCGATCCGGATTCACTGAATTCAAACCTCTTGGAGATTACTCACCTCAACCTCAACGATGGGACCCTGGAGGGCATGCAGCTGAAAAACCGGCCGGTGTCCGCGGTTCAGTTCCATCCTGAGGCAGGACCCGGCCCACATGATGCCCGTCACCTCTTCGGCCGTTTCGTCAGCCAAGTACGGACCTATTACCGGAGCAGAGGGGTACCACACCATGCCTGAAACCCTAGTTGTTCTCGATTTTGGCTCCCAGTATGTACAACTCATTATACGTCGCGTGCGAGAATTGGGGGTCTATTGCGAAGTCCTGCCCCACACTGTTTCGGCCCAGGAACTCTCCCGCCTGGCACCGGCTGGGCTGATCTTTTCCGGCGGCCCGGCGTCGGTGATCGAACCTGAGCATCCCGCCTGCGACCCGTCTATCCTGCAATTGGGCCTTCCCATACTGGGTATTTGCTATGGGATGCAGCTCATCACGAGCCTGCTGGGAGGAAAAGTGGAGCGCGGCCGGAGCGGGGAATACGGCCCGGCCTCCATCGCGCTTACGGCCCCCACGCCTCTCTTCCAAAATATCTCTTTCCCCTTGCAGGTTTGGATGAGCCACGGTGACCAGGTCCGCGTCCTGCCACCCGCATTTCAAGTCCTTGCCAAGACCCCCACCTGCCCGGTGGCCGCTATGGGTGATGAAGCCAGCCGAATCTACGGGGTTCAATTCCACCCTGAGGTCCTGCATACCCCAAAGGGCGTCGAGATCCTGAGCAATTTCCTCTTTTCCATCGCCGGTTGCCGGGGTGAATGGAGCATGAACCGTTTCATCGACACGCAGGTCGCTGAAATCCGTGCCCGCGTGGGACAGGCCAGGATAATCTGCGCCCTTTCCGGGGGTGTGGACTCGGCAGTGGTGGCGGCCCTGATTCATAGGGCCGTCGGGACCCAAATGAAGGCCATTTTTGTGGACAACGGCCTTTTACGAGAGTATGAGGTAGACCAAATCAGGGCCATTTTTACCCGTGACTACCCCATCGATCTGCGGATCGTGGAGGCGGCCGATGTCTTTCTGGAAGGCCTAAAAGGCGTGGTGGACCCTGAGAGGAAACGCAAAATCATCGGAGACACCTTTATCCGCGTCTTCCGCGAGGAGGCAACCCGAATCCAAGGCGCCGAATTCCTGGCACAAGGAACTCTCTATCCGGATGTCATTGAGAGTTCATCTGCCCACGGCGGACCTTCGGCAACTATCAAGAGCCATCATAACGTAGGCGGGTTGCCAGAGGAAATCGGGTTCCAACTAATTGAGCCACTGCGTTATCTGTTTAAGGATGAGGTGCGTGTGCTGGGCCGCACATTGGGCCTTCCCGAGAGCCTGATTCAACGTCAACCATTTCCAGGACCGGGCCTGGCTGTGCGTATCCTGGGAGAGGTAACGCCCGAGAACCTGGCTCTGCTCCGTCAAGCCGACCTCGTTGTCCAGGAGGAAATGGTGCGCTACGAAGGCTACGACGATATTTGGCAGTCCTTTGCCATCCTCCTGCCGGTCAACAGTGTGGGCGTCATGGGGGATGAACGTACCTATGCCAGGGTAGTGGCCTTAAGGGTTGTCACCAGCCGTGACGCCATGACGGCCGACTGGGTGAAACTGCCCTATGAACTATTAGGTCGCATTTCATCCAGGATTATCAACGAGGTCAAAGGCGTCAATCGTGTCGTTTATGATATCAGCTCTAAGCCTCCCAGCACTATAGAGTGGGAATAGCGTCCAAATGCCAACCTGTTGAAGACACGATGCCTAAACGTACGGATATTCATAAGATCCTAATCATCGGCTCCGGCCCTATCGTAATCGGCCAGGGCTGTGAATTTGACTACTCGGGGACCCAGGCCTGTAAGGCCCTGGTCGAGGAAGGTTACGAGATTGTGCTCCTAAATTCCAATCCCGCAACCATCATGACCGACCCTGAGATGGCCCACCATACCTATATCGAACCCATTACCGTGGACATATTGGAGCGTATCGTAGCCCGGGAGAGGCCCCAGGCCGTTCTGTCCACTTTAGGCGGGCAAACGGCCCTGAACACGGCGGTGAAGGCTGCCAAGCGTGGCATCTTTGAGCAGTATGGGGTGGAAATGATCGGGGCCGATCTACAGGCCATTGAAAAGGGTGAAGACCGTGACAGTTTCAAGGCCGCCATGCAGCACATAGGTCTGGAAGTCCCCCGAAGCGGTATTGCCCACACCCTGGAAGAGGGCCTAAGGGTGGCCGTCGATATTGGCTTTCCTCTCGTTATCCGGCCCAGCTACACCCTGGGCGGGTCAGGGGGTTCCGTAGCTTACAACCTGGAGGAATTCGAGGTCCTGGCGGCTCTGGGCCTGGACCAGAGCATGGTCAGTGAAATCCTGATCGAAGAGTCAGTCCTGGGATGGAAAGAATTTGAACTGGAGGTCATGCGAGACCAGAAGGACAATGTGGTCATCGTGTGCTCTATCGAAAACCTCGATCCCATGGGCATTCACACCGGCGACTCGATCACCGTGGCCCCGGCACAGACCCTAACCGACCGCGAGTATCAAGACCTCAGGAACGCCGCGATCGCTGTGATTCGGGAAATCGGGGTGGCCACCGGCGGGTCTAACATCCAATTTGCCATCCATCCACGCACCGGCCGTATGGTGGTCATTGAGATGAACCCCCGTGTATCACGCTCTTCCGCCCTGGCCTCCAAAGCCACCGGTTTCCCTATTGCCAAGATCGCAGCCAAATTGGCCGTAGGCTATACCCTCGATGAAATCCCCAATGACATCACCCAGAAGACGCCGGCCTGCTTTGAACCCACTATTGACTACTGTGTGGTCAAGATCCCCCGTTTCGCCTTTGAAAAATTTCCGGGCGCAGACAACACCCTTACCATATCCATGAAATCGGTCGGGGAAACCATGGCCATTGGCCGAACCTTCAAAGAGGCGCTCCAAAAGGGTCTACGGGGACTGGAATTGGGCATGCAAGGCCTTGATGGCAGCCAGGAGAAAAAGATCGATCCCTCCGAGATACAACTTCTCCTGAGGCGCCCCACGCCCCAGAGACTCTTTCATATCCGCCAGGCCCTTAAGATGGGGCTTGCAGTTCCCGAGATTGCCCAGTTAACAGGCATTGATCCTTGGTTTCTGTCCAATATTGAGGAGATCGTGCACTTGGAACAGGAACTGGCGGCCTTGCGAGGTTCAGTTGAGTTGCCCCGATCCCTTCTTAAACGCGCCAAGCAGTGCGGCTTTTCCGACGCCCAGATCTCAGACGTTGTTGGCCTCACAGTGGCTGAGGCACGCAGGTTGCGGGAAGCCAGCGGCATCCGGCCGGTCTACAAGCTGGTGGACACCTGCGCTGCCGAGTTTGAGGCCTATACCCCTTACTTCTACTCCACCTACGATGAGGAAGACGAGGGACGTAGCAGCAGCGCTCGCAAGATTATGATCATTGGTGGGGGACCCAATCGCATCGGTCAGGGGATCGAGTTCGATTATTGTTGCGTGCATGCCTCCATGGCCCTGCGGGAGCTGGGGTATGAAACAATCATGGTGAATTCGAATCCCGAGACCGTCTCGACCGACTACGATATTTCCGACAGGCTCTATTTTGAGCCCCTGACCCTGGAAGACGTTCTCAATGTAGTCCAGGCCGAGCAGCCAGAAGGCCTAATCCTGCAAATGGGCGGTCAGACCCCCCTGAGCCTGGCTCTACCCCTGGCGGCCAGCGGTGTCAGGATACTTGGGACCTCTCCAGAGGCCATTGACCGCGCTGAAGACCGAAGGCTATTTAAGGCCCTCATAGATCGTTTGGCCCTTCGCCAGCCCCAAAGTGATACTGCCCTATCCTTTCAGGAAGCCCAAAAGATCGCCGGTCAAATCGGCTATCCGGTTCTCATCCGTCCTTCCTATGTCCTTGGCGGCCGCGCCATGGCCGTGGTCTGGAATCCCCAGGATCTGGAACAGGTGGTCAGGGAGGCCTTTGATGCCAGTGCGGAACATCCCATTCTGATCGATAAATTCTTAGACGAAGCCATCGAGGTGGATGTGGATGCCGTCTGTGATGGCTCCGACGTCATTATCGGCGGCGTAATGGAACATATTGAAGCGGCCGGCATTCATTCCGGGGACAGCGCCATGGCACTGCCGGCCTATTCCCTGAAGGCTGAA
>DATKYC010000158.1:0-7552 GCA_035528695.1 Acidobacteriota bacterium
TGAAGTTTTTCCCTGTACCGGTGAGAATCACGGCCTTGACTTCTTGGTCTTGGAAAGTCTCTGTAATAGCATTTGCCATCTCCTTAACAAAGGGTTTGGATAACTGGTTGACGGGTGGATTGTTCAGTTTCAGGATAGCCACCCCTTCCTTTACCTCTACCTTTACGGTCCTATAGTCTGTTTTCACAGTGATCACCTCCTTATTCCCGGGTTTAATCCCTAATCCACAGTGTTCCTTTCCTTCCCATCTTTTCTTTTGGGGTAATAGTTCACTGTATTTTATCAAAGCTATGGATGATTTAGGATATCTTATTTAGCGTGGATTCTGAATTATTTGTGACTTTTATTAATCTTTACTACAAAATCAAGAACAAATGAAGGCAAATATAGCGACTATTGAAATACGAAAACATTTTTCTTGACATGAATTCCCTTCTGGCCTATTAAAAAATTTATACTATCCTTTGCATTTTAGGGTCTAAGCTTTCAAAGTTCAATTGGTACTTCAATTTGCAAGTCCAGGAGAGTCACTTTGATGATCAGCGAACCAATTCAATGCCTGCAAGTCCCTGATAAAATCTTCTGCTCTTCTATCCAAAAAAAGGTGTTTCCCAGTTTGATATGATCTATAGCAATATATGTAATAATAAGATTATATTGAGATTAAGGTCTATTCAGAGGAATTTTAGATTCAAATTCGAAACTTTTGAATTTAAATGAGAAATTGGGATTCACTATGATTAGAGAGAGGTGCCGTTCCACAGTAATGTGGCATTGGGTGTGTCTCTCGGGGGTTTCTAAATAAAACCTAAACCTAAAAAGGAGGGAGGGTATCATGAAAATTTCTAAATTTATATTAAGCATTTTGCTGATAGCCTGCTTGGTTATGGCAATTGGCCTGCCTGCTTATGCAGCCAAAGTGATCAAGATTGGCGTTATCGGGCCCATGAAGTTTGTTCAGGGCAAGGGGCACTGGAACGGGGCAACAATGGCTGCTGAGGAGATCAATGCCAGAGGAGGTCTCTGGGTTGGCAAGAAAAAAATGAAAATTGAGCTCGTCAAGGCGGACTCTAACGAGTTTTTAAGCATGACGGATGCTACCAATGCTATGGAGCTGCTCCTCACCCGCCACAAAGTAGATTTCCTCGTGGGCGGTTTCAGGACCGAGGCTGTCCTGGCAATGCAAGATATCGCCATGGACCACAAGAAGATATTTATCGGCGTTGGGGCTGCCACTGATGAGATCTGCACGCGGGTGGCCAAGGACTACGACACCTACAAGTACTGGTTCCGGGGCTCCCCTTTCAATTCCACATACCTTGGCAAAACGAGCTTCATCCATTTGGGCACCGTGGCAGCTATATTGAAAATGTCCTTAAACATACCCAAAATAAAGATCGCTGTCGTCGCTGAAAAGGCCATGTGGGTTGAGGGCATGATCAAAGCGTGTGAAGTGTATCTCCCAAAAATGGGCATGGAGATAGCAGGTATTTGGAGACCCTCTGCTGTGGCCACGGACGTAACTGCCGAACTCTCGGCTATCCAGCGTTCCGGGGCCCACATTGTCTTCACCATCTTTTCCTCTTCCGTGGGGATTACGTTTGCCAGGCAGGCCGGGGAGCTCAAGATACCGGCCGCTATGGTTGGGATCAACGTGGAGGCCCAGAAGGATGGCTTCTATGAGGCCACCGAAAGAATGGGTGATTATGTAATGACCATGAATACCTATGCCCGTGGAGTGGAATACAACGAACTCACCCCGCGCTTTGTTAATGTCTACATTAAGAGATTCGGTGAGACCCCGACTTACACAGCAGATACCTATGCCGCTATAATCTATAACCTGGCCCCGGTCATCGAAGAGGCTGGGACGCTTGATGCGGATAAGCTGGTAGCCATAATGGAAAACCGCGAGTACGCGGTGCCCTCCGGTAAGATAGGATACATGAAAGATGCTCAAGGCCGTCATCTTCATGATCTGAAATGGGGTCCAGGTTACCTGACCAGCCTGGGCGTCCAGTGGCAGGACGGTAAATTAGTAGCCGTCTGGCCTAATCGCTGGAAGCCTGCCAAAGGAGTACCTGAGATCACCCATAAGGGCGTCGTTCCCTACAAGATAGCACCCTGGGTCATCGAGAAGTATAAGAAATAACATATCCTTTGAACGACCCGCGCCCCTCCTTGCCGAGTAAGGAGGGGCGAGAAGTCTTAATCTAGTAAAGCTACATGATACTGGACATAATCACAAGCGGTCTGATTAATGGAAGCGTATATGCCCTTCTCGCTATCGGTTTTTCCCTGATCTTCGGTGCAGCCCGTATCGTTAACCTTGCCCATACCGCCTTTTACATGGTGGCCTCCTATTGCATCTATTATGCCACCCATAAAATGGGCATTCATCCTGTTCTGGCCATGCTGGTGGCCATCATCATGGTCACCTTGATCGGACTGGTCTGCTATAGGCTTTTTATTGATCCAATCCGCGAGCACGAGGCCGCAGTCCTGATTGCCACTATAGCCATGGCCATGGCCATGCAGGAGATCATGCTTCTTATTTTCACTGGAGACTTCCTGAGCGTGCCGGCCCTGGTTAAGGGATACCTGAAGATTATAGGAGTGAAGATCGCCTATCAACAATTACTCACCATTTGTGTGGCCCTTTTGATCCTGGCTGGGGTTTGGGCAGTATTGATGAAGACCAGGTTAGGATTGGCTGTTCGGGCTACAGCCCAGGATAGGGAAGTAGCCAATCTTATGGGAATGAATGAGAGTCAGGTGGCTATGATTACCATGGGTGTTTCTGTCGGCCTGGCCGCCTTTGCTGGTGCAGTGGTGGCTCCCCTTGCTGTTGTTAATCCTCATATGTGGATGCACCCTCTGATCATGATGTTGGCTGTTGTGGTCCTGGGAGGGCTGGGCAGCCTCAAGGGAAGTTTTGTTGGGGCCTATATCCTGGGATTTGCCGAGTCACTCGTGGTTTTTTTAATACCAATGGGGGCCTTTCTTAAGGGCTCCGTGGCCCTATCCATCATGATCCTGGTGCTTTTAATCCGACCAGAAGGACTGTTTGGCGTTGCCTTCGAGGAAGAGAGGTAGAATGGGAATCCTGGGTATTTATCTTCGAAAAATCTATACCCTGTTCAAGGGAGAGGTCCTTGTCCTGCCGAGCAGGATTGTTGTTTTCCTTTTCTTTGTCGTTCTGCTCTTTTTGCCCGTTGTTACCCAGGATCCTTACCTGCTTCGCATCCTGATATTGACCAGCATCTTCGCCATTCTGGCTGCAAGTTGGGATCTCCTGTCCGGTTTTACCGGCCAGGTAAATTTTGGGCACGCACTTTTCTTTGGTGTGGGGGCTTACACTTCCGCCCTTTTGAATTTGTATGCCCACATACCTCCCTATGGCAGTATACCCTTAGGAGGATTGGCCGCAGTTTTGGCTGGTCTGATTATAGGCATTCCTTGTCTCAGGCTGCGAGGGACGTATCTGGCCTTGACCACATTGGCCTTCCCCATCATCCTGATGGGCATTGTCTTTGCGATCCCTGGGATAACAGGAGGTGAGCTGGGAGTCTCTGGACTTAGCCGTCTTTCCAGTTCCCGCCTATATGACTACTATATTACCGTTGTTCTTATGCTCGGCCTGTGCACCATCATGTGGAAGATCACAGATTCCAAGACCGGTATTATTTTCCATGCCATCAGGGAAGATGAGCTGGCTGTTCGGACTGCAGGCATCAACACTACCCGGTACAAGCTTCTGGCCTTCAGCCTTAGTGGTTTTTTTGCTGGGATATCCGGGGGCCTCTACGCACATTTTATGAGGATCGCTGGGCCCTCTACTCTTGAAGTCTCAATGTCTTTTACGGTTGTAATCTGGGCCGTATTCGGCGGGATAGTCACTATATATGGGCCTATCGGCGCAGTCTTTATTCTCTTTCCCTTGCTGGAGTTCTTGCGCTTTTGGCCCGAGTTTCGCCTGTTAATGTTCGCGGTTGTCATTTTGTTGATACTTCTTTACATGCCGGATGGTTTTCTCCCGTGGGTACGCGACAAGATCGAGAAAGAGTGCCCCAGGTGTAAGGTCAGAAATGTGGCCACCCGTGAGACTTGCCGCATTTGTACTGCACCACTTGATTAGAATTGGTACTTTTTTGTTAGGAGAGAATAAATGGATGCAAAGGCATTATATATGGAAAAACCCTGGTTGAAATTTTATCCTGAAGGGGTTTCATCGGAGGTCAAAGTCACCGAACAGAGCATACCGGAGGTCTTTGACGAGGTTACTGAGAAGTACAAAAATAATACTGCCTTGATCTTCTATGGCAAGAAGATCAGCTACCATTTGCTTCGTGAACTGGTAGACCGATTCGCCACGGCCCTGGCAGACCTGGGTGTTGCCAAGGGTGACACGGTGGCCTTATTCCTTTTAAATTGTCCCCAGTATGTGATCGCTTATTTTGCCGCACTCAAGGTCGGGGCCAAGGTCACTCCTATCAGTCCTGTTTATACGAGCAAAGAAGTCAAACATCAGCTTGAGGACAGTGGCGCCGAGACGATTATCTGCCAGGATATTATGTATGATAATGTAGAGAAGACCGGTATTGATTTAAAGAATGTGATCCTGACCAATATCGCCGAATACCTCCCCATGCTCAAAAAGCTGCTGGGAAAGAGTGCCCTTGGAAAGGTCTATCGTGAAATGCACGTACCGACACCCACCTTTATGGAAGAGGCAGGGCTACTTCAATTCCAGGCTCTCATCAAAAAGTATCATCCCCGGCCTCCCCAGATCGAGATTGAGCCCATGAAAGATATTGCCATCCTTCCCTATACCGGAGGGACGACCGGACTCCCCAAGGCAGCTATCCTCACGCACTACAATATGTCTGCATTACGGGAACAGGCCATTGCCTTCTGGCCCCTTTTTGAGGAGGGTCGAGAGACAGTCATTGCCTTCCTGCCCCTTTTTCATATCTATGGACAGATTGTGGTGATGCTTAATAGCCTGGTCCAAGGTTTCACCATGGTCCTGTTCACTACACCGGATATGGATGACATCCTCTCGGCCATGGAACGCTATCAGGCCTCCGCCTTTTACGGAGTCCCCACCCTGTTTGAATACCTCAAGGAGTATGATAAAACAGAGCGCGTGAACTGGAAGCGACTCAAGATGATCGCTTGTGGGGCTGACACACTCCACAAATCCACTATTGACGAATGGGAAAGACGAACGGGGGCCAAAATATTGGAAGGTTATGGTCTGACCGAGACTACTTCTCTCAGTCATGGAAACCCCTTTAATAGACCGAAGGCCGGCTCCTTCGGTGTTCCCATTCCGAATGTTAAGGCAGCAATTGTCCATCATGAAAGCACCGAATTTCTTCCTCCTGGAGAGGTGGGCGAGTTGATTCTGAGTGGTCCCAACATTATGCAGGGCTATTGGAAAAGACCGGAGGAAACCAAGGAGGCCATCATTGAAATTGATGGGGAAAAGTGGCTGCGCACCGGAGATTTGGTCAGTATGGATGAAGAGGGCTATTTCTACTTCTCTGACCGAAAACGGGACCTGATTAAATACAAAGGCTATTCGGTCTTTGCCAGGCATGTAGAGGAAGTCCTCTTTGAACATCCTCAGATCAAGGCCGCTGGGGTGGTTGGAGTTCCAGACCCCAAGGTGGGCCAGTTGATAAAGGCCTATGTGGTTCTCCAGAGTGAGGCTAGGGGCAAGATTTCCGAAGAAGATATTATCGAATATTGTCGGGAAAATATGGCTCACTACAAGGTTCCTAATATAATCGAATTTAGAGGAGAGCTCCCCAAAACAGACGTGGGAAAGGTCTCTCGCCGGGAATTGAGGGAGGAGATGGAGGAAAACTGATATGGGCCAGCAGTTTTTGGAAATTGATGGGCTCATAAAGGACTTCGGAGGACTTCGAGCGATAGATAACGTGAGTTTTTCTATGCACCGGGACCAGATTCTGGGTTTGATAGGGCCTAATGGTGCGGGTAAGACCACCCTGGTACGGCTTATAACCGGCATTTTAAGACCTGATTCGGGGAGCATTCGTTTTAAGGGAATGAATATTATCGGGCTTAAGACCTGGGATATCATAAACATGGGAATTGCCTGCACCTTCCAGAATATGAGGCCCTTTCGCCGTCTCCCCATTATTGCCAATGTCATGGTATCCTGTCTGTGTCCACGTGCCATGAAAAGGGGTGAATGGGTCAAGAGAGTCGAGGCCAAGGCCCTGGATGCCCTGGAATTTGCGGGCATCTCCGATATGTCCCTGGAAAAGGCCTCCACCCTTTCCCAAGGAGATCTCAAGCGGCTGGAAGTCGCAAGAGCCGTGGCCACAGAGCCGGAATTGCTTATCCTTGATGAGCCGTTCGGAGGGCTGAGTCCTGCTGAGACCGACCTTATGGCCAAATCTATCAAGAGGCTGCATAAAGGCGGCCGTTTCGGTCGATTGCATAGCGAGGGACCGGCCATGATCATCATAGAGCATAAGCTTCAGCAGTTGATGAAGATCGTGGATCGGATCATTGTGCTCAACTATGGAATAACCATCGCTGACGGCATCCCGGAAGAGGTGGTGAATGACAAAGAGGTTATCGAGTCTTACCTGGGCGAAGGAGGCCTTTAACGTTGCTACTTGAAGTTGCTGATTTAATGGTTTGCTATGATAGGGCCATGATCATCAATGGTCTGAGTATAAACGTTGAGAGGGGGGAGCTGGTCAGCCTGGTGGGGCCCAATGGGGCAGGCAAATCCACTTTGCTCAGAGCAATTACCGGGTTGGTCGCCTGGGAAAGAGAAATCACAAGGAGGTCAACCGGTGGAGACGTAATCATTGAGGGTACGGTGACCTTTGACGGGGAGAGAATAGATCAGATACCTGCGCATGAGATTGTTAAAAGAGGCTTAATTCATTGCCCTGAAAGACGAAGACCATTTCGTGAAATGACGGTTATTGACAATCTGTATGCTGGCGCTTACCTATTAAAAGACAAAAAGGAAGTCCAAACCAACCTCGAGAATGTCTACCAATTATTCCCAGTGGTAAAAGAGCGATCCACCCAGATTTCCGGAACCCTATCTGGTGGGGAGCAGCAGATGTTGGCCATCGGCAGGGCACTGATGTTTCAGCCCAAACTGCTGTGTATTGATGAGCCTTCCACTGGGCTAGCTCCAATTTTGCGGAGACAGGTATTTGAAAAAATTGGTGAGATCCAAAATCTTGGGATTACCTTACTCCTTGTTGAACAGGAAGTAAGCACAGTATTTAAAATGGCCTCCAGAAATTACGTCCTTTCAGCAGGAAAAATCATCGCCGAGGGGACAGGCGAGCAATTGCTTAAAGACGAGGTCATTCGTAAAACTTACCTGGGACTTTAGCTGGTATCAGGCCCTCATCGGTTTCAGATATGTCCCTCCTTGCCTACGCAGGGACTTCAACCCATTCTCGCAATTGGACCATTCACTCTACATTGCAAATGAAACTCTCTGGCATCTCAGGATATGTAATGCTGCAATCCTCGCCCATCAGTC
>DATKYC010000159.1:0-7326 GCA_035528695.1 Acidobacteriota bacterium
CTTGTCAAGCTCGTCAAAAAACATGGCCCGGCCTACTTCTCCGCGCAAGCGACGAATATCCCTCATGCCCATGGCACCCATTACCTCGAGAAGCTGATTGTGCCACGCACCAAAAAGGTTTATCACACGCAAGGCAACCCAGTTCGAAGGGGCCTTGTCTATCTCCACCGGACATGACAGTGCCCTTGTGCAGCGGCGACACATGCGGCACTCCAGGGCGATGAGTAGGGGAAAGTCCACAAAGACGGCATCTGCACCACAAATTATGGACTTGGCCACATGCTCTGCCATAGAGATCCCGCCGCTCACAATGAGGCTCGCCTGGTCTCTAATATGTGCTTCCACGAGTTTTGAATGGACCGCACGAATTCCGTCTTTCACATACCGTTCGTTGTCATCCAAGAATCGGCCCTTCGAACTGCCTTCCAGGTGGACGATAGGGACACCTTCTCTAACCAACGAAAGGGCCTTCTCTTCCATGCCCTGGGTCATGGGTATCCTCACTGATATCAACACTGAGTCGGAAACCCTCTTGAGCTTGCGAACGAGCCCTTTCCAGTCCTCATGCAATGGCACTTCTACCACTCGTGCGCCTTTCGGAATAGCGGATGTCTGGAATCCTTCAGGCGACACAAGGGGAATAAGCCACTGATCAAGATCACACAGGGTCTTATTGATCATCCCTGGTGGCAAAGCGATAAGCGTCCCCAGGCGCTTGGCTGCCATAACCCAGCCTTTTATGGTATTCGCTCCTATGTTTCCAAATGAGGGGGCCTTAAATACTATGGGAAGAGGAATATCCACGAGTAAAGGCATCGCGCCCTCAAGACCACCTTCATCACTAAAACTCAGATACGCGGGGACCTTGCCAAGGTCTACTGCGGTGCTGATATACTCACGGCCATGGATACCATCCCTTGTGGGTCTCACAATCTCTGACATGTCCGTCCACATGGAGTCGAACCCCGGTCCGCTAAAGGGCCCTGGATACCCCGCGCCCGAGACAGGAATCTTTCCTGTCTCGGCCTGATACCACAGCTTGCAAATAACCTCTGGTGTCCAATGATCATCTCCCAGGGCCTTGTATTCCGGATTGAGGGATTTGTGAATCAACTCCTTGGGGCAGCCCTGTACGCATCGTAAGCAGTTCATGCACTGGTTATCTATAGACTCCAACATCTGGCGGGAATTAAGGCGACGATTCTCGTAGACGCCATACACGCACTTCTTTTTTGCGCAGACCGCACATTTCAAGCAGCCCTCCTCCCACGCGATAATGCCTGACTTGGTCACAGGCTCAAAACGGTGGGAGACAAGTTTGGTCTGTATCATATATTTGGGTGGCATAGGCAGCCTCTATCTCCCGTCAAATTCCGGCCGTGGGAGTAGCCCGGACCTCTCCACTATCTCGCCCACCGCCTCTTCCCACTCGATAGCCATTATATGAACCCCTTTGACACCTTTCATCCCTTTTAGCATTTCAATGGTCTCTACACAGATCCGAATTCCTTCCTCACGCTGTCTAGCTTTGGAAACGCCCTCCATCCTTTTTATGAGCTCATCAGGTACATCAATCCCTGATACCCTGTTTTTCATATACGTTGCCATTGCAGAGGATTTGAGCGGTGTCACACCCCCGAGGATATATGTCCTATCAGTAAGACCCCGGTCTCTTGCCATTGTTAACCACGATTCAAACCTCTCCAGGTTGTAGATACACTGAGTCTGAATAAAATCAGCGCCCGCTGCTATCTTCTTGGCAAGCCGGATCACCCTGAAGCCGAGCGGATCGGCAAAGGGATTGGCAGCAGCCCCGATAAACATATCAGGGGGCGTGCTCAAAACCTCACCCCCTGCAATTGTCCTTTCATCTCGCATGGTCTTTACCAGTTGGACAAACTGGATGGAGTCGAGATCAAAGACACCCATGGCCTGCGGCTGGTTCCCGAAGATCTGGTGGTCGCCTGAAAGACACAGCACATTCCTTATTCCGAGGGCAGATGCACCCAGAATGTCAGACTGGAGCGCGATTCGATTACGGTCCCTCACCACCATCTGAAGCACGGGGTCGTGTCCGGCTCCTCTCAGCAGAGCACATGCCGCCAGGCTGGACATCCTCACAATGGCCGTCTGGTTATCGGTGACATTCACCGCATCCACCTTAGCACGCAGGACCTTCGCTTTCTTGAGTATTACTTCAGGGTCAGCCCCTTTGGGAGGGCCGCATTCAGCCGTCACCGCAAACACACCCTTGTTCAATACTTTTCTTAACTGACTCATCTTGCTCACCGTTGCTGATCCTCTCTGACGATCTTTCTCGGCCCGACCCCCTGCTTTCTCGCCCAGTCTTTGATCGGATACACCTCTTCAAGATTACCCAACCTTCCAAACCTCGACAAACGGTCAATAATAAGCTGCCAGGCGCACTCAATCTCAGGATTGACCTCGCACTTGCCATCCACCGAACCTCCGCAGGGCCCGTTCAGGAGCTGTTTGGCACATCGCGCCAGAGGGCATACCCCACCAAAATAGTCAAGCATACAATCCCCGCACCCGACACAATTCTCCACCCAGAACCCTTGCTCCTTGGTCTCGCCAAGAAACCCTGTATTGAGTGCGGGAATCACCGGTACCTCTTGAAACATCTCGGCAACGGCCTGAACACCCGCCCCGCATCCCAAAGAAAGGACTGCATCGTAGCCATCAATTACATCATCCAGTTGGATAACAAATTCCTTCACACACTGCCGGTCCAGTGTGCGTTCCTCAATAAGGAATTCCTCCCCCTTCATCTTGGCTGCTATCCTGAGTGCGGAGGCGAGCATCGCCGTTTCCCTCTCTCCCCCGGCCGCGCACTCAGCCACACAGGAACCGCAGCCCAAGACGAGGATCCGCTTGTAGGGGGCGATCATCTCCCTGATTTCATCAATAGGCTTCTGCTCTGCAGTAATCATAGGGTGTTTCTCCTGTTATGGCATTCTTTTCGCCTGGTCTCCCTAATCTTCTATCAGGCTGCGCTCGTGTTGAGTACTGGTGATGGTTTTATGTGGTAGGTGCGCTCATAGACCTCCTCCACTGCTGTGCTGAGCTCTTTGGGCGCCTTTTCTGAACTCACCATAATCCCCAGACGTTCCGCTTCAAGGCCGATAGAGGCAATAATCGCCCTCGCTCTTTCCACCCGCTTCTTCGCCCTTCGATTCCCCTCAAAGTAACGGCAGCTACCTTCAGGACAGGTAATCACATAAGCAATATCTGCAAATTCCTCGAGCGCTCTAAGCAGGTGAATAGGCTCAACCCTTCCGCTGCAAGGGACTGGAAAAAGGCGAATACAGCTGCCGTATCTCTTCTCCAGGGCCTGCCTGTCGAGCTCGCTACTACCCGGGACATTTTGACAGTAAAAGAAGGCGAGCGTATGCCATTGTCTATTCTTCATGCTATGGACTCGCTTTTCTGAATCTCCATTAGTATCCACACACACGTGTCCCTCTCAGGGCGTATATCCTCGATTCTTGATCTCACGTGCGGTATGAACCAACAAAGATATCTCCCAGATTTTCAGAACATGTAAACCTCATGGCTACTCATTGTATCCTTTAGCAACTACGGTGCCAAACGCGCAAACTACCATTCTTTCAATTACTTATCCTATAAAACATAAGCGGAGGCAAACTAAAAAATACAATTATGTAACCTTACGCTCCAGTATAACACAAAATAAGGTGGCCACGGGGTAGCCGATTTCTCCAAGGCAGGGTCGGTCAAAAAGGTTTGCCAATTTTGCTACATTTTTGTATCCTTCAATTGAATAAAGGTGAAACCTGAAGCCCCGAGCCATAATGTTGAAAATACTTATCCTCAAAACTAACAATATGGATTTTTAGCTATGCCTAGTGAGACAGTTAACCCGAAACGAGATGAGATTGAATGCCTCTATGAGATCACCAAGGCCATTCATGCCACGCTGGACCTTAGAAAGTCCCTCTACAAGGTACTCGACATTTTGGCAGATAATCTTGGCATGAATCGCAGTTCCATTACCCTCCTAAACCCTGAGACCTCGGAAATTCATATCGAGGTGGCACATGGAATTTCCTCTGCGGAAAAAACGAGGGGCCGATACAAATTGGGTGAAGGGATTACAGGCCGTGTTGTTGCATCCGGCCGGCCCATGGCCATACCCCAGATAAATGAAGAGCCTCTGTTTCTTGATAGGACTCGGGCCAGGAGTCGGATCGATAAATCCAAGATCTCCTTCCTGTGCGTCCCCATAAAAGAGGGCAGGCGAATCATAGGAGCCCTCAGTGCCGATAGGTCAAGTGAAGAGGTATATTCATTGGATGAAGATGTGAGGCTTTTCACCGTTATTAGCAGTCTGATTGCTCAAAAGGTGGCTTTGCTGGAAAGTATAAACAGGGAGCAGGATCAACTTAGGGAAGAAAATGTAAGGCTCAAAAGGGAGCTAAATAAGAGATATAGCTTTACCAATATAATCGGCAATAGCCGCAAGATGCAAGAAGTGTTTTATTTGATTACCCAAGTGGCCAAAAGCAACGCCAATGTCCTATTGCTAGGGGAAAGCGGCACTGGAAAGGAACTGGTGGCAAATGCGATTCACTATAACAGCCTCCGCTCGACTAAACCATTTATTAAAGTCAACTGCGCAGCACTGCCGGCAACCCTGATCGAAGCCGAGCTCTTCGGTCATGAAAAAGGGGCATTTACAGGTGCAATCCGCCAGAAGGCCGGCAAGTTCGAACTTGCTAACGGCGGTACCATCTTTTTGGACGAAATAGGATCGCTTGTGATAGAAAGTCAGGGAAAGCTGCTCCGCGTCCTTCAGGAAAAAGAGCTTGAAAGGCTTGGGAGCACAAAGAGTACCAATGTTAACATCCGCCTCATCGCTGCCAGCAACAAAGATCTCTCCAAGGCCGTTGAGTCGGGAACCTTCCGTGAGGACTTGTTTTACCGCCTCAATGTCTACCCCATTTATTTGCCGCCTCTGAGGGAAAGGGAAGCGGATATTTTGCTGCTTGCCGATTATTTTCTTGAAAAATATGCTCGAGAATACCGCAAAGACATCAAAAGAATTTCCACTCCCGCTATCGAGGCGTTCACACAATACCACTGGCCAGGAAATGTGAGGGAGTTGGAAAACTGTATGGAAAGGGCCGTGTTGCTTTGTGACGACCAGGTTATTCACAGCTACCATTTACCCCCTACACTGCAAACCGCCCAAGACACAGGTACAGAGCAATCACAATCCTTTAAGGATGCCGTGGAGAGATTCGAAAGAGAGTTGCTCATTGACGCGCTGAAAAGTAGCCGCGGGAACATGAGGAAGGCTGCAAAAGCGCTTAAAACCACCGAGCGCGTTTACGGGTATAAGGTCATAAAGTACGCGATAGACCTGAAGCAATACCGCTAGTTTAGAGCCACTGTCATTAACTTAAGTGATAGCTTTGTAAAACTGATCTAATTCGTTATTTTTAATTTTGCCACGTTCACAATAAAACTAAATTAAAGTGTAGATTTTCCCAATGGATAATAAGCAATCATTTAAAAAACTTGAACAAATAGTGAAGGCGTTAGGATACGATAAACGGAAGTTACAAGCCTTTATAGAAATTTTTGATAACATCTTAGGTTCGGTTCGTGAACCCTTAGTGGTGCTTGATTCTGATTTGAAAATTGTAAAGGCCAATCATTCCTTTTACCGGACCTTCAAGGTCAAACCAGAGGGAACAGAGGGGATATTAATATATAATCTTGGCAACCGGCAATGGGACATCCCAAAGCTTAGAGAATTGCTTGAAGATATCCTTCCTGAAAATACCGTCTTCAATGACTTTGAGGTGGAACATACCTTTGAGACCATCGGCCGAAAGATAATGCATCTGAACGCCAGCCGGATTTACAGAGAGTCGAAGCAAACCCAGATGATCCTCCTGGCCATCGAGGATGTGACTGAGCGCGAATATTATAAAAGACATCTTGAGGAACTTGTTGAAAAACGAACGGCCGAAATCAGAGTAGCAAGGGAAGAAGCGGAAAAAGGCAAACAAATCGCTGAAGCCGCACTTTTCGAAATAAAGAAGTTAAAAGACCAACTTGAAGCTGAGAGAGAGTATCTACAGGAAGAAATCAAGCTGGAATACAACCATGAGAACATTATTGGTCAGAGTGATGGGCTCAATTACGTGCTCTATAAGATTGAACAAATTGCCCGCAGCAATACAATCGTCCTGGTTCTTGGCGAGACTGGAACCGGCAAAGAGCTGGTCGCCCGGGCTATTCACGGCTTGAGCTTGCGCAAAGGGCGAGCCTTGGTGAAAGTGAATTGCTCAACACTGCCCTCAAACCTTATCGAAAGCGAACTCTTTGGTCATGAGAAAGGCGCCTTCACCGGCGCTCATTCCAGACACTTGGGGCGATTTGAGGTCGCCGACGGCGCCACCCTTTTTCTGGATGAGATTGGCGAGTTACCGCTGGAGTTGCAACCCAAACTGCTCAGAGTGGTGCAGGATGGTGAGTTTGAACGGTTGGGCAGCTCCCATACGATCAAGATCGATGTGCGGATTATTGCGGCTACAAATCGCAATCTGGAAGAGGAGGTCCGCAAGGGCCGGTTCCGTGACGATCTCTGGTACCGTTTAAATATCTTCCCGATTACCATGCCGCCGCTCCGGGATCGGCTGGATGACATTCCGCTTCTTGTGGACTTTTACGTCAAAAAGATCTCCAAGCGAATGGGCAAGTCCATTGAGATCATCCCGACAAGCGTCATGAATGCCTTGCAGAATTATCACTGGCCCGGCAATGTCCGGGAACTGGAAAACATCCTCGAACGGGCGGTGATCAACTCCTCGGGACCCAAGCTGCGCCTGGTGGATGAACTGAAGAAGCCGCAAAAGGATTTATCGACTTCACAAAAAACTCTGGAAGCGGTTGAGCGCGACCATATTGTGCGGATTCTCGAGCAAACTCAATGGAAAGTCAGTGGAAAAAACGGGGCTGCAGAGATCCTTGGGCTCGACCGCAGCACGTTGCGCGGCCGAATGCGCAAACTCGGTATCCTCAAGCCATAAAGCCTGGGAATCCTTTTTTTCATCCGATCCATGATCTACATGGAAATATAAAACCAGGTCATGCACCGACCTCCGAAGATAGAAAGCCGGGGACGATTTCCCTGAATACTCGCCTGTTTTTTGTGACCAGTTTCAAGCCATTCTTTGTCCGTTCATATACCCTCTCCAAGCATCACTCACTTTACCTAAAAGATGCCAAGGTCGTGGTCATATTTGACCATTTGCCATATATGATCACTAT
>DATKYC010000160.1:0-7676 GCA_035528695.1 Acidobacteriota bacterium
TTGATCCCCCTGGTACTAGCCTCAAATGTGGGGGGTACCGCAACCCTTATAGGGGACCCTCCCAATATCATGATCGGCTCCTTTGCAGGCCTCACCTTTATGGACTTTGTGGTCGCCCTTGCCGCGGTGTGCGGCATCGCAATGGTGGTCCTTATCATTTTCACAAAGCTCGTATGGGGAAAGGACTACGCGTCAGCAAAGGTTGAAAGTGTGACAGAATATATTAAGGTACTGAAAGAAAAATATAAGATTACAGATCCGACGCTCCTTGCCTACGGGTTGGCAGTGCTGGCCTTTGTGATATTTTTGTTCCTAAGCCACGGGTACTGGCACATGGAGGTGAGCGTCGCTGCATTGATGGGCGCCTCTGTACTCTTCACCATTTCCATCCTTACTGGAAAGGTGAACATGCTCGAGCTCATCGAAAAGGATATTGAGTGGCCTACCCTGATGTTCTTTATCTTTCTCTTTATCCTAGTCGGCGCTGTGGAATCGAGCGGGCTCCTCGCCTTGATCGCAGACTGGATACTGCAACTCTCCAAAGGGGACTTTGTGGCTGCCTGTAGCCTCATAATCTGGGTGGCAGCCATCATGTCCGCGTTTGTGGATAACATACCCTTCACCGCCACCATGCTGCCCATTGTGGCCTATCTTACCACGGTGATTCCGGGCGCTGAAAACACCCTGTGGTGGGCACTCGCAATTGGCGCCTGCTTTGGCGGAAACGGAACAATCATTGGTGCCTCGGCAAACGTGGTGACCATGGGAATTGCGGAATCCAGGGGCTACAAGATCAGCTTCGGCGGTTTCATGAAGACTGCGTTCCCTTACATGATCATCAGTGTGCTGCTCGCCCACGCCTGGCTCCTTATCTTTAGACCTGTCTAAAGAGGAAGCGTGCCTTTATAGAGGTGTGACTAACATCTCATCATTAGAGTCCCGCCTGGGTTTAGACCCGGGCGGGACTTTCTTTCCCTCCCGAAATTCCTTTGATTGCCTGAAGTTATTATGATATCTAAAATATCAAAAAACCTGCCCCTCTATAGAGGTCCTGTCCAAAAGGGAGAAACATGAATATGTGGCAACCCCATAAGGCAATAATTATATCCCTTTCTCTCCTTTTCTTGCTTATGGCATGCGAGAAGGGGCCTACGCGTGAAAAAAAGTCCAAGCCTGTTGGCTTTACAGACTCTGTAATACTCATAGGGGCATCCTGTGCCCTTACGGGACATGCTAGCTTTCTGGGGGAGAACTATATCCACGGGGCTCAAACCTACCTTAGCTATATAAATGATAAAGGAGGGGTCTTCGGGCGACAGATAAGGCTGATTGTCTATGATGACGGATACGACCCACCCCGGTGTGTCTTCAATACACAAAAACTCATCAACGAGGACAAGGTGTTTGCGCTTTTCTGCTATGTGGGAACCCCCACTTCAGTGGAAATTATACCCATGGTGGAGGAGGCAAAAATTCCGCTCCTCGGCCTGTTCACCGGGGCCAATGAACTGCGGAATCCTTTCAGGAAGTATATCTTTAATGTCAGGGCCTCCTATTATCAGGAGATTGCCGCGATGGTCAGACACCTCGTTGAAGATCGCCGTATGACTAAGTTCGCGGTGTTTTATCAGTACGATGCCTACGGCATTGACGGGCTCACAGGGACTGAGCTGGCGCTGATGGAGTATGAGCTTGCGCCCATAGTCAGGGCACATTATATCCGAAACACCATGGCAGTGGAGGAAGGGCTTGAAAAGATTATAGCCTCTGGAGCAGAGGTGGTGATTATGGTGGGCACCTATGATCCCTGTGCAAAGTTCATCAGACTGGCCAGACAGCGGCAATTTAACCCTGTTTTCCACAATGTATCCTTTGTAGGAGGGGATGAGCTTGCGAGAAAGCTGGGTTCAGAGGGAGAGGGTGTCATTGTGACGCAGGTGGTCCCCTCACCTGATTCAGGAGCATTACTTGCAAGGGTAGACGAGTACTGTCGTTTGCTGAAAAAATATTACCCCGAAGACCAACCAAACTACGTGGGCCTCGAAGGCTTTATCAATGCGGTAATACTCGTGAAGGGCCTTGAGCTGACGGGAAAAGAGCTTTCCAGAGAGAGGTTGATTGACGCCCTTGAAAGCATGAGAGACCTCAGCATCGGGATCGGTCAGGCGCTGAATTTCGGGCCACAGAATCGTCAAGGCCTTGATAAGGTCTATTTCAGCCAGATCAAAGGTGGGAAACTGGTTCTGGTGACCGCATGGGACATAAAAAAATAATCCGGCTTTTCGAGAATCTGAGTATCAAGAAAAAGGTGCTTTATAGTACCTTAATCATGTTTGTATTAATAGGGATACTGAGTAGTCTCGCCTACTGGATAATATTTATTCCTGCTATCATTCAACAAATCCAGGGCCATAGCCTTCGAGTCGCACAGTCTTTAGTGACGAGGTGCCGTACCCACATCCTTTCCAGTGATCGCCCCGAACTGAGTGGTATTGTGTTTCAAAAAAAGTGGATCGAGAAAGACATCTCATACATCTTCGTGGTAGATGCTGAGAATAGGATCCTCGCCCATACCTTTATTCCCAGCATTCCCGAAGGGATTGAGAGAGCCAACCTGATAAAGTCATCCGAAGATAAGAAGATCAAACTTATAAGTGTTAGTGGTGAATCCATCTATGATGCTGCGGTACCTGTGAAGGAAGGGTTGAAGACCATCGGCACAGTACACATCGGCGTTGGGAAGAAGCCTGTTGATTCGCTTACCCTGAGAATTGGCATTATCTTTGTTGCTGTGATGGTCATTATTATCCTGCTTGCCAGCCTTCTCAGTAATCTGCTGGCAAATTATATCTCAAGGCCCCTACTCGGTCTCACCAGGGCAATGAATGACCTTTGCATGGGAAGGATCAATCAGCTGCCACAGTTTCCAGAGAGGCTAAAATGCTGGCAGGTCCTCGACTGCAAAGAAAAAAGGTGTCCCGCGTTCCAAAACAGAGACGTCGTATGCTGGTTTGTGGACGGGACATTATGCCCCGGCCAGAAGGAGCCCTCTTTCCCTGAAAAGCTGGAGGAATGCTACCGGTGTGACGTTTACAAAAAACTCGGCGGGGACGAGATTATCCAGTTATCGCATTCTTTCAGCAATATAATCTACACCTTACAGCTAAAGGCCCTGGAGATCAGAAGATCTGAGGAAAAATATCGAGTCCTGTTCCATGATAGCCCAAATCCGCTTTTTGTAGTTGATATGAAAGAAGCAAAGATACTGGATGTAAACAAGAGTGCCATCGAGATCTATCAGTACACCAGGGATGAGCTTATGAAGATGACCCTTTTAGACTTGATCGACATGGAAGACACAAAACGGTTCTGGAAGGAGGTGCAAAATAGTCATCATCAAGGATTTTTCTTTTTACCCAGGCTGTGGGCCAGGAAAAAAG
The DNA here is from genome assembly GCA_035528695.1 of Acidobacteriota bacterium. GTDB lineage: Bacteria > Desulfobacterota > DSM-4660 > Desulfatiglandales > Desulfatiglandaceae > DATKYC01. Next base: position 3,441 of record DATKYC010000160.1, read on the forward strand.
ACGATCACCATTTCTTCATTGATCTGCACGCAAGAGTGGGGCAATTTCATGAAACAGAGAAAGGCACAACCGCGCCCTCGTGGATAATCAGGACTGTGGATATCACAGAGCGCCTCGAACAGGAGTCCCAACTAATCCAGGCAGGTAAGATGGCAACCCTCGGTGAGATGGCGACAGGTATTGCGCATGAGCTCAACCAACCCTTGAATGTTATAAAGGTAGGGGCTGATTTCTTTGTAAAAATGATACAGAGAGGGAATGAGATTCCTGAGGAGCACCTGTTGAAGGTGAGCCGTAATGTAAGCGAGCAGGTGGATAGGGCCACAGACATTATCAATCATCTCCGGGACTTTGGAAGAAAGATCGACTTTAAGCAGTATCCGGTCGATATTAACGAATCCATACGCGACGTATTTACCTTACTTGGCGAGCAGTTGAGGGTGAGGGACATCGAGGTCAAGCTCAATCTGGATGAAAACCTCCCAAAGATCATGGCAATCAAGAACCCCCTGGAGCAGATTTTCCTCAACCTGATCACAAATGCGAGGGATGCGATGGAGTCCAAGGGCAAAGACAATAACAAAGAGCTCACTATATCCACATTCCAGGAAAAGAATAAGGTGGTTGCGCTGGTTTCGGACACCGGAACAGGAATCCCGACGGACATTCTCGAAAAGATATTCGAACCCTTTTTTACCACCAAAGAGGTGGGAAAAGGGACGGGGTTGGGTCTTTCTATTACATACAACCTAATCCGGGATTTCGAAGGAGAGGTTGAAGTGGAATCCACCTCAGACAAGGGAACCACATTCAGGATAACCTTCCCCATTCACAGAAATAAGGACAATAATGATGGAGAAACTCTTACTGATTGACGACGAAAGGCCGATCTTGGAAACACTGGGCCTCTCTATATCCAGCGAGGGGTATGAGGTCTTTACTGCTGAAAACGGCAAAGAAGGTCTGAAAATCTTCGACCGAGAAGGCATCAAGCTTATACTGACCGACATAAAAATGCCCGTAATGGATGGAATAGAGGTGCTCAAGAAGATCAAGGAATCCGGCAAGGAAGCCGAGGTTATTGTGATAACGGGTCATGGGGATATGGATTCCGCTATCGCGGCCCTCCGCTACGGGGCATCTGATTTCATCACAAAACCGGTCAGGGATGAGGCGTTAATGCTTGCCATAGAAAGGGCGAGGCAAAGAATCTCATTCGCGGAACAACTAAAGAGCTACACAGAAAATCTTGAGCAAAAAGTTGAAATGCGCACCAGGGAGTTAAGAGAGGCGCACGAAGAGATAGTGAAAAATGAACGTCTGGCCACCATTGGAGAGACCGTCGCTGAATTGGCCCACTACACCAAAAACATACTCAACGGCTTGCGAGGCGGCATGTATAAGGTCAACTCGGCCCTTGAGAAGAACAAGCCGGACCTCCTGAGAGAGGGGTGGGACATGGTGCAGCGGAATATCGAAAAGGTCTCGCAGCTTGTCCTAAATTTGCTGACCTACTCCAAAGATCGGCCGCCCGACAGGGAAATGTGCAGCATTAACGAAATCGCAAACGAGGTTGTAGAACTGCTCCAGCACCAAGCTGAGGAGAACAATATAACGCTAAGGAGAGATCTCGATCCCAATATAAAAGAGGTATATATTGACCCAAAAGGCATGCACGATGTGTTCCTGAACCTGGTATCAAATGCCCTCGACTCATGCGTGATGGACGAAGACACTTCCAAGCCACGGGAGGTCACCGTTAGGACTGCATTAAAGACAACCGATCAGGACAAGAAAAAGATCGTGATTGAGGTGGCTGACAACGGGTGTGGGATGAACCCTGAGACCCAGTCGAAAATTTTCACCAGATTCTTTAGCACGAAACAGGGGAAGGGAACGGGTCTCGGGCTTCTTATCACCCAGAAGATAGTGCATGAGCATGGAGGGGAAATAACTGTAAAATCCGAGGAAAGAAGAGGAACCACCTTCACGGTAATACTGGACCTTGAAACTCCCTAGGCGCTTATTGAACTGCGGTTCTGCCGAGACCCAGGTCAATCAATTATATTTGTGATTATCTAATAGGAATTCGAACAGTAAAAGTAGTCCCAACTCCCGGTGAAGTGGTAAAACTTATACTGCCGCCTAGTTTCTTTATAATATTTTGGCAGATGGAAAGGCCCAAGCCTGTGCCTTTGCCTGGTGGTTTCGTGCTAAAAAATAGATCAAAAATCTTTACCTGATTCTCCTCTGAGATCCCTGCCCCATTATCCTCAATACTAATTTCAACGTTCAAGTCGGTTTTCTTGGTCCCTATTTCAATGCGGCCTTCATCACTACCTTTTTCTCGTACGGCATGAATTGCGTTGGTGAGGAGATTCACAAAGACCTGCTCAATCATCTTGGAGTCGGACTTCATCATCAGGGGCTCTTCTGAGAAGGTGAATACCATCTCTATTGGGCTATATTTTAGCTCTGGTTTGAGGAAGTCCACCGTGTCCCTCAACAACTGATGGACATCAAACTCTGTTTTTTCGGGTGTGGACCCCCTCACAAAACCCAAGAGCTGATGGGTAATGCCTCGACAACGTCTGGTCTGATCGATTATTTTTTTTATGGCCTCCTTGAACCCTTCCCTGTCTTCGGCACTGAGGCCCTGTGCACCTTCTGTAACCTCTTCCTCTAACCAACCTGAAATCTCGTTAATTACTTCGAGAGGGTTGTTTATCTCGTGGGCAATACCGGACGCGATCCTTCCCGTCTCGGCCAATCGGTCAATCCGGATAAGCTCTTCCTGGAGCTTTTTCCACCTCGTGATGTCTCGACACACACCTACTGTTCCGACCCTTTGGCCTTGAGTGTTGGTGAGATTTATGAGGGAAACATCACAATAAACGGTATTGCCATCTTTGTGGCGAAACGGGAATTCTAATCTCATGGCACCTCCCTCAGCCTGGGAGGTGCCCATGAGTTCTACGAACGAATGGGAATTTTGAGAAAAATCTTTGATAGGATGCGCTGCGACCTCTTCCCATGTATAACCGAGGACCTTTTCGGCTCCTTTGCTGAACGAGACCAGAATCCCATCGACATCGGTCGCAAAGATCATGTCATTGGAATTCTGTAAAATACCTTGGAGGTATCCTCTCGCCTGGTGCAGCTCTATCTTGTTGCTGGCTAGCTCCTGAGAAGTCTTTTTTAGGCGGTATTCAAGGGATTTACTATTGGATTCCATAGATCTTTTGGAGATCACTAATCGCTTTTTTCATCCCTTTGGCTCCCAGTCCTGATCTATAGATTTCCTCCACCTTTTCTTTAAACTGCTCGTTTTGTATCTCCACCTTCTTCTCGTAGGCGTCATTAATGCTGATGATAAGGTTGTCATAATCAACAGGCTTGAGGAGGTATCGAAAGGCATCTTGCTGGCCGCTTTCCAAGGCGGAGTCTATGGAGCCATGTCCGGTCAATACGATACATTGCAGGAATGGTTGCATTTGGTGCAGCCTCTTTTGAGTCTCCACACCATCTATGCCCGGCATCTTAAGATCCACAACCGCGACATCAAACTGCTCTTCCTTTGCTGCCTCGAGGGCTTCCTCACCCGAGGCTGCGACTTTCACCGTGAATCCTTTTTTCAACAGGCGCTTAGACAGATATTCAAGCAGCGTCTCTTCATCGTCAATCAAAAGGACTCTGATGTTTGGCTTATCACTCATAGTTTTGCTCCTTAGGTTTGGTTACAAGTAACAAAATACTCTAAGTTTATCCCCTCACCCTCTTTATAAAAGGGGGCGCTCACACCGTAGGCACCTCCTTTGCCAAAGACGACGTGGGGCTTTTCGTACTGGCATTACAACCAGAGGCTCAACCTCCTCTTCATGCCCACCCCGGATTAACGTCCAGCAGCAGAGGTCAAGTTAGCACTGCATTATTATTATTTCACTTCCCCTGTCAAGGAATTTTTGAGTCTAATGATTCTTATTCGGGGGGAGTTGCCACTGTCGCCCGGGCTATAAGAGGCTATGCAGAGCTACCGGGCTTCTAAGAGATGCGGGAATCCGTATCAATTGGAAGAAGGCACGAGTCTCATAGAAAAGGGTATCGCCTGAAATCTCCATTGAAGTTACGCATTAGTCTATCGAAATTGAGTGCACGTCCGACCGGTTAGCTGTGCCGGGCATCGAGATCATGTCGTCAGGAACTTTGACTTTAGTTACTTCAGGTTTTCCTTGATTA
>DATKYC010000161.1:0-3267 GCA_035528695.1 Acidobacteriota bacterium
AAGATAGCAAGAAGGGAAGGTATCGGGGATCTCCTCGCTGAGGGAACCAGAATCATGGCCCAAAAGCTGGGTAGAGGATCAGAACGATTTGCCATGAATGTAAAGGGTCTTGAATTGCCCTGTTATGATTCAAGAGCGGCAAAGATTACTGGTCTCGCCTATGCTACTGCTAATCGCGGGGGGGACCATATCACCGCTTACGTGGAGGGCCCCACTTTTCTTGCGAGCCCCTTTTTGGTGGTGGAAGACAGCGAAATCGAGGACCCTCTCAAGGATAATCCGGATGAAGCAAAGGTGGTTAAAGACCTCGAAGATGCCTTGACCGTCTTTGACGCTGCGGGATGCTGTAAATTCATGGGATTGAGTTTGGACGCCCAAGAATGGTCAGACATAATCAAGACCCTCACCGGCTGGGAATTTGGTGTCGAAGAATTTAGAAAGACGGGTGAAAGGATATACAATCTGGAGAGGGCCTTTAACTCAAGAGAAGGGCTCACTCGGGCTGATGATACCCTGCCAAAGAGGTTATTGGAAGAGCCCCTCCCGGAAGGTCCGGCAAAGGGCCACGTCAACAACCTAGAGATCTATTTGGACCCCTATTATGAATTCCGAGGTTGGGATAAAAGCACTGGTAAGCCCACTCCAGAGAAGCTGAGGGAATTAGGACTCGAAGAAGTCACCAATGAGATTTGGGGAGGCGCAAAGTGATGCCTTCCTATGCTGATAAGCCTTGGCTCAAGAGTTATAAGCTCGGGCCTTTTAAACTCAAGACCTCAATTGAGTACCAGAGAAAGCCTCTATATACCATATTGGACGAGGCAGCCGAACGCTTCCCCGGGAAGGACGCGTACTATTATCTCGGGAAGCGAATGAAGTACAAAGAACTAAAGGGCCAAGTGGATAGATTTGCAAACGCTTTGGCGAAACTTGGCATCAGGAAGGGGGACAGAATAATTGTCTTTCTTCCCACGTGTCCACAGTTCATTATCAGCGATTTTGCTATTCTTAAAAACGGAGCCGTCCTTGTACCATGCAGTCCGCTCCTTAAAGCACCTGAATTGAAACACCAGGCCCAAGAATCGGGAGCTGAAACAATTATTTGTATTGATAAATATGTGGACCTGATTAACTCCATCAAGGACGAAACAAGGCTTAAAAACATTATTATTACCTCCTACGAAGATTACTCTCCTGCTGAATCTAAGGAAATAAAGGAAATACCAGGCACATACCATTTCCGAAAATTGATCCAAGATCATGAACCTGAAGTGCCTGAGGTAAAAATTGACCCATATGAAGACCTAGCTATTCTAGCTTTTACCGGCGGATCAACAGGCGTGCCAAAAGGCGTTATGATAACCCACTATCAACGCCTTGCTAATATTTACCAGGGACTTCCGTGGATGATGGCCCCTTTTCCGGCTTATAGAGGCACCGCCTCTTCCTTACTGGCCGTTCCCGTTTTTCATGCATATGGACATTACCTGATGCAGTCGAGCATCTATTGGGGGCTCAGAATATTCCTGGTTCCCGACCCCAGGGACACTACCTTGATTGTCCAATTGATGAATGAATACCGTCCCTTCCTGTTGTTCATGGTTCCTACACAATTACTAAAGTTGGCTCAACCAGATGTGACAATCAGACGAATGCCCGTGATGGTGATGTCAGGCACCGCCCCCCTCCACGGGGAGACCGCTCAAAGACTCGAAGAAAAAATTAAGATGCCCATTTCAGAAGGTTACGGACTCACTGAAACAGGTCCAGCCACACATATAAACATCTCCGCCTTTGCAAAAGTAACTCGATTTGCGACCTCAACCAGGCCCGGTATTGGAATACCTATTCCTGACACTGAAGTAAAATTGGTGGATCCCTCAACATTGGAGGAGGTTCCCTTTGGAAGTATCGGAGAGATTTGGATCAGGGGTCCTCAGGTAATGAAAGGTTATTGGCCTGAGGCCGGTTCAGGCCTCGAAAAAGATGGGTGGTTGAGGACAGGCGATCTTGCCAAGATGGATGAAGACGGGTATTTTCATGTGGTAGACCGAATTAAGGACATGATCAACGTTTCTGGAATGAAGGTCTATTCTATAGAGGTGGATGAGGTCTTATTTAAACATCCGGCAGTTGAGGGGGCAGTAACCATCGGTGTTCCTGATCCCGAGAGGCCCGGTAGCGAAAGGATAAAGGCATTTGTTAGAGTGAGGGATGCTTATAAAGGAAAGGTAGAGGCCCAGGACATTATTGAGTACTGCCGGGGAAAACTGGCTCCCTACGCTGTCCCAAAATTCATTGAGTTTAAAGATGATTTACCCTTAACAGTAGCTGAGAAGCTATTTAAGCGTGCCTTGAGAGAGGAAGAGATCAAGAAAATGCAGGAGAGAGGAGAAATATAGGAATTCACCTCTATCCCCCAGCCACCTGAGGGAAAAGCGCTACCTCATCGCCCTCCTTCAGTTTGGCGTCCAGTCTCTTCGGTAGATAATTATAGTGACGGCCATTTACTAAGACGCGAATATCCTTGCTTATATCTTTCGTTTTGGGGTCATAAACTATATCCGAGAAGCCCTTTCCATATCTCTCGGAGAGAGTATCCAATACTCTTCTTATAGTGGCATCTTCTACATCCACTTCTAACACGGATCTATCCCCTAATGTTTTTTTTAAAGTCAGATAAGGTTTTACCCTGATCTTCATGGCAAGAGGTCTCTGTCTTTTTCATTAGAGGGCAGGTGTTTATTAGGGCAGCAGATTGGCGTAAGCTTTAGACAATCCATTACTTCACTATGGGCGATGCCTCACGATCATAACGATTATATAGATCACTAGTGTCCCAACGTTTAATCAAATAATGGGCTCGCCTTATCCAAAAAATCTATGAAACTGATCCCCTTTGCTGTCCTAAGTGCTCGGGAAAACTGAAGATTTTAAGTTTCATCGAGGATCCGGAGGTCATCAAGAAGATCCTCAAGCACTTAGGACTGTGGAATATCAAGGCCAGACCTCCACCCAAAGCCACCGCAACTCCACCAGATTTCCACATCGATTTCTCAGATTCTCAGGTCCCGCCCTGTGAGGATTATCTCTTTCACGATCCTGAGTATCCAATTGAGGCATATGCCTCATGATTTCTTCAAAACTGGCCATGGGGGGGGATCGAAATGACAACCTAAAATTGACCACCTGTGCTAACTGAAAATTGGCCACCCCTGAGCTATTGCAATGGTTGGAGATGATGGGGTTGGTCATCTCTGTTTCTTATCG
>DATKYC010000162.1:0-4588 GCA_035528695.1 Acidobacteriota bacterium
CAGGAAATGATCAGAGAGCATATACGGTTGGCTGAGATATTCAAAAACCGGGTAGAGGAGCATAAACACTTCGAACTCATGGCACCCGTGAGTTTGAGCGTTGTTTGTTTTCGGCTGAATGATGGACACCCGGAGGATTCCCTAAATAGATTGAACAGTCAATTCCTCGACAGTCTTAACCATACCGGAAAGGTGTTTTTAACCCATACAACCCTAAAGGAAAAATATGTTCTTCGGATGGCAATTGGGCAGAGGACGACAGAGGAACGGCATGTCCGGGAGGCATGGGACCTGATGAACGAAAAAGCAGCAGAGCTATTGAAAGGGAGGGGAAAAACATGAAGTTTCGAGCATTCGTCTTTATCTCGGTCTTTTTCATGAGCATGATCGCAGCATGGGGTTCACCGCCTCCTGATACGGACACAATACCACCTGCTCTTGAAACATGGAAATCCTGGGTTCTTCACGGTCAGGATGAGCGCTTTTGTCCCACCTCCTACAACAGCGGAGATGGTTACAGATGCATCTGGCCATCGCGCCTGGACCTGGATTTTGACCGGAAAGGAGGCCGGTTCAGCCAGAGCTGGCTCGTTTTTAAGGATGGATGGGTCCCTTTGCCGGGTGGACCTGAGACATGGCCACAGAATGTCAAGGTCGACGGAAAGGTCGTAACCGTGGTAGGGAAAAGACAGATTCCTTCTGTTTACGTGATAAAAGGAGAGCACATGGTGGATGGCTATTTTCTATGGAGTGATCTGCCGGAAATGATCCGTGTCCCGTATGCGAGCGGTCTGGTCAGTCTTGCAATAAATGACGAATCCGTGAACTTTCCTTTGCTGGAGAGCGACGGACGGCTGTGGCTCCAAAAGCAAGAGACACTACGAACACAGGAGGAGGGATTGGGGGTCCGGGTCTATCGTTTAATTCAGGATACTATTCCCATGCACGCTACAACTCATTTGCAAGTCGATGTCTCTGGTCAGGCGAGAGAGATCAAACTAAAGGGAGTGCTTCTGGAGAATTTTGTTCCCCTGAGTATTGTAAGTTCCCTGCCCGCCAGGCTTGGGAAAAAGGGCGAGTTGATGATACAGGCACGCCCGGGCCGATGGGAGATTCAGGTCCTCGCGCGGTCAGAAGGTCCGGTTCATAAAATTGGGCCCGGGAATGTGCCTTATGGGCAGGAGATCTGGGCCTTCCAGCCTCAGAATCACTTGCGTATGGTGAACGTCCAGGGGGTTCCATCCATCGATCCCCATCAGACAGGCCTCCCTTCAAAATGGAAAAAGTTTTCTGCATTTGTCCTTAAACCTAAAGATGAAATAATGTTTAAAGAAATCCGTCGGGGCGATCCTGATCCTGCGCCGGATCAACTGCATTTGAAAAGAAACTGGTGGCTTGATTTTAATGGAAAAGGGTTAACCATTCAGGACCAGATTCATGGGACAATGAGCCGCCAATGGTACCTGACCATGAATCCCCCTGCTGCTCTTGGGAGGGTATCTGTGGATGGGAAAGATCAGCTCATAACCAGCCATGGCAAGGACAAGAAGCCAGGGGTGGAACTCCGGAGGGGTCAACTAAATCTTGTGGCTGAATCCAGATTAGATGCCCAGGCCAGGACCCTCCCCGCTGTTGGGTGGGATCACGACTTCCAGTCTGTAACAGGTTCTCTAAATCTGCCATCCGGTTGGCGTCTCCTCACAGCAAGAGGCGTGGATGTGATGCCCGGCACATGGTTTGAGAGGTGGACCCTTCTGGATCTCTTCCTGGTTTTGATCATATCCCTGGCCGTGTTCAAACTCTGGAACTGGCGCTGGGGCATACTGGCGCTTGTGACGGTTGCGCTCACATATCATGAACCCGGTTCTCCCCGGCTTGTGTGGCTCCATTTGCTGGCGGCGTCAGCTCTTTTACGGTTCCTGCCCGAGGGTTGGTTCAGAAAGCTCGTAAATTTTTGGCGACTGGGTTCTATTGTAACTTTACTGGTCCTGGCCATCCCCTTTATGGTCCAGCAGGTCCGATGGGGTGTCTACCCCCAATTAGACTCGCCAGGGGTTGGTGTCTGGATGGCCGGCTCACAACACATGGACGCCGGGATCCAGAGCGATGAGGGCAGGGTACGAGGAACGGTGTCAAAGGCAAAAAAAGCCCCACCAGGAACCAAGTCGTACGCCGTTTCAGAATCAATGGAGGATAAACGTGAGGATTATAAGCACCAGCAGCAGGCAGTGCTCATCCAGGACCCCAATGCACTGATTCAGACAGGTCCGGGGTTGCCCAGGTGGAAATGGCGCACCTTTACCATGAAATGGAACGGGCCGGTAAACCGCGACCAGCACGTTAGTCTCTGGCTGGTGCCGCCCTGGATGAATCTCATTCTTGCATTTGTACGCGTTTTTTTATTTACTGTTTTGATTTGGTGCTTTATGGGGTTCCGTCAGTGGAAGTTGCCATCTGGCAGCTTCATCTTAACAGCAGCCTTAGTGTGTACGCTGCTTTTATCAGGGCCGGCAGCAGGGTCGCAAAAAAGCGACGGCTTCCCTCCGGCCGAGCTTTTAAATGAACTCAAGAAACGACTCCTGGAAAAGCCGGATTGTCTGCCAGAATGCGCGGAAAGCCCCAGAATGGAGCTGACCGCAACCCCTGACAGTCTCCGTATCCTTCTTGAGGTCCATGCTGCTGTAGAAACTGCCATTCCTGTGCCCGGTTCGTTAGAGTCCTGGAGACCTGAGCAGGTGCTCCTTGGTTCTCAGCCCGCCAGGGGCCTGGCCAGGGACAGTGACGGTTCGTTGTGGATTATGGTTCCCGAGGGAATACACAGGGTGACCCTAACCGGCAGTATGCCGGCAGAAAATGCTTTTCAAATTCCATTGCCCTTGAAGCCGTACCGGGTGACCATACAAAGCCAGGGATGGGACGTGCAGGGTGTGGATAATGATGGCAGGGCAAAAGCCAGCATAAAACTGATCAGGCAAGAGGAGAATGAATCACGACAGCCGGCCAAGACTGCTATGACACTTCCGCCTTTTCTCCATATTGAACGGGTTTTATCTCTGGGATTGGACTGGCAGATCCGGACTACGGTCAGGCGGATAACACCTCTCGGGACGCCGATCGTACTTTCCGTGCCTTTGATTAGCGATGAAGCAGTAACAACGGCTGGAATACGTATTGAAAATGGGAAGGCCTTCATCCATATGGAGCCGAACATGAAGGAGATTATATGGAACTCTACACTGAAACAGAAAAATCTGATCCAACTTCAGGCGCCGCGATTTGCCCCCTGGACAGAGTCCTGGATCCTGGATGCAAGCCCCATATGGCACTGTGAACTATCGGGTATTCCGATCATACACCATCAGGATCAATCCGGACACTGGAAGCCCCGGTGGCGACCATGGCCGGGTGAAGGAGTGAAGATTGAAGTATCCCGGCCAAAGGCAATACCGGGTCAGTTGCTGACCATTGATGAAGTAAATTTAACATTTACTCCGGGCCAGCGTTTTAACAGGGCCGATCTTTCATTGAAATTGCGGAGCAGTCAGGGAGGCCAGCACAAAATAACCTTGCCGGATGGGGCAAGGCTTCAGCAGGTCAGGATATTGGGGGAAGGACAACCCATCAAAGAGGGTGAGGGGGAAGTGATTATCCCCCTCCGACCTGGAAGCCAGACTGTTGATGTGGAATGGCACCAAAGATCGGATTCTTCACTGTTGACTAAAGGTCCGCATGTCAGCATTGGACAGGAGGCCGTGAACGCCAATGTCAGCTTTCAAATGCCCAGGAATCGTTGGATTCTAATGACTGGCGGCCCACGTATGGGTCCTGCCGTCCTGTTCTGGAGTTATTTAATTATCGTCATCCTGGCAGCGATTGGATTGGGGAGAGTGACCTGGACCCCACTTAAAACCCGTGACTGGCTCTTGCTGGGTTTGGGACTGACCCAGGTGCATCCGCTTGTGGCTATCATGATTGTCGGCTGGTTGCTGGCGCTCGGGTTGCGCCAGAAGCGTCTGCCTGATGGCGGGTGGTTTTCTTTTAATATGACCCAGGTGATACTTGTGGCCTGGACCATCGCCGCCCTGATCGGCCTGTACATCGCTATTCAAAAAGGCCTTTTGGGCATCCCTGACATGCAGATCTCCGGCAACGGTTCATCCAATATGCGGCTAAATTGGACTCAGGATCGAATCGCGGCTATCATGCCTCAACCCTGGGCCCTGACTTTGCCATTGTTTATGTTCCGTATCCTTATGCTCGTGTGGGCAATGTGGCTTGCACATTATCTTCTGAAATGGCTCCGCTGGGGCTGGCGTTGTTTCAGTGAGGGAGGTCTGTGGAAGAAAATTGTACTGCGAAAAGAACAGACGTCACTGCCCAAATGATTAAAGTGATATATTATGATTGAGTGATAAGTGACTTATTAGTTTCTGGAAAACCCCGTCCTGCCCCGCGTAGCGGGATCTTCGATGGGCGGGGTCAGAGTCAATTGGCTCTGCCGAGAACGATAACACCAAGTGTTTAAATTCGAAATCCGAATATCGAAATCCGAAACAAATTCAAAGCTCGAATGTTCCAATGACAAAAA
>DATKYC010000163.1:0-15174 GCA_035528695.1 Acidobacteriota bacterium
GGATAAAAGTGAACTATAAGTTTTTTAGCGATCTAATCTTGATGGTCCTGTAAAAAGTCATAGACGGGACGGCACAGTAAAAAGCTCCAAATGCAAGGCTTGCGAAGCTTAATGGGTTATAGGTAAAAGGTGAAACCAACTAAGGAACGCATTCATCCCCGCGGCAAGCCGCGGTGGATTCTGCTGGGATTTGCTAAAATTAGTTGACATCGGTATTTTTTTGTGAAAGATATTTTTATTAAGACACGTTAGGAAGCTTCTCACCTCTGGCCCTTTAGCTCACCCGAGATGTCAAAACGCACCCTGTCCCGGGGGCTAGATGCATCAAAGACTTACAAATTAGGGTAAAAGGTATGGATGATGATCAATTTTAATCAGCTTAGAATATTCTGCCAGACCGCCAAGTATCAGAGTTGTTCCGTTGCGGCTCAAAAGCTTTTTATCACACAACCCGCTGTCACTGCGCAGATAAAAGCATTTGAGGACTCATGTAATCTCAGGCTATTTAAGAAAAAGGGGCGAAAGATCTATCTGGCAGATGAGGGTAAAACCCTCTTTGAGTATGCCAAAAAAGTCTTTGAATATGAGAAGGAAATAGAGGATGCCATCGAGGACATGAGAGAGTTAAAGAAGGGTGTTTTGAGGTTGGGAACAACCAAAACTTACGCACGGGCCTATATGCCTCTTTTTATATCAAAGTATAGGCAATCTTACCCCAATATCAGGATCCATCTAAATGAAGGTAGTTCTCTTGAAATGACTAACAGCCTCCTTGATTTTAAAAACGAACTGGTCATCGTCGCCAAAGTTGAAGAAAATCCTCAAATCCATTTTGCCCCCTTCTGCCAGGAGGAAATAGTCGTTCTGCTGCCTCCGGATCATGATATCGCTAAAAAGAAATCAGTAACCTTAAGTGAACTGGCTAAAGAGCCGATTATCATGAAGGAGAGAGGATCCGGGACAAGGAAGTGCTTAAATGAGACCTTTGCCCAAAAAGGTCTTGTTCCGAACATCCTGATGGAAACAAACAATACGGACTTTATAAAACAGCTCGTACACCGTGGAGACGGCATCTCTTTTCTGGTAAAAGCGGCCGTATCAAAAGAACTTGAAAACAGGGAATTGGTTACGATTCCTATTGAAGACTGCCAAATAATCACGGATGTGAACATCGCCTATTTTAAGAACCAGCATCTCTCAACACCCGCTCAGGCATTTCTGGATATCTTGGAGGATCTCACCTCAGAGGGCGCCCCTCTTCAGAGCATCAGCAGCCTGGTTGCCGGAATGCTTATCAAGCCCTTATGAAGGTGCAAAGGCATTTCTTTCCCCTCGTCTATTAAGCATCCCACTCAGCATGATTTAAATGCCCGGCATGAGGAACACGCCTCTGATCAAAAGGTTTTGAAACACGCAGGAGGGCCTTTTGGGGGTTCTGGAATGGAAATGGCGGGGATTTGATTTTCGAAGCGGAAACTTGCGATTCATAACCTCTGCTTATAGATTCCATAAAAATTATAAAATTGACAAAGCCCGTCAAATAGGTCATTCAGGAACCAGATTAACTTCTCGCTCAAATGTAGTCTCTGTTTATGCTTCTTACCACAGCGGACAAGGCCAAAATGGCCCAGGATCTAATTCCTATATTTTATATCCGGGGCTCAGGTGTCTAGGTTTCGGTGTTCTCAATCCAAAAAATAGAAGAGTTATTTAGGTGTTTGGAAGGACATGTATGAGCAAACCATAAATTTTTTTTCGGGGGAGGAGGTTATTGCCAATGAAAGACTTGAGGGATTTTATTGCAATATGCGAAAAGGAGGGGCAGCTTCACAGAATCAAGGCTGAGGTGGACTGGGATCTGGAGCTTTCCCACATTGCCAAGCTCAATGAGGAAAAGAAGGGGCCCGCTCTCCTCTTTGAGAACGTGAAGGGCTATGATTGGCCGGTTATCACCAGTACCTGCACGACCACGGAAAGGCTCTCCATTATTATGGGCATGCCCAAAGAGACCCCCCTGGTCGAGCTAATGAGGCACTGGGTGGAAATAGGTAACAGGAAGATCCCACCCAAGCTATTAGATACAGGACCGTGCAAGGAAAACAAGATGGTGGGGGACGAGATAGACCTGTTCAAGTTTCCAGTGCCCAAGTTTTTCCCCAGGGACGGGGGGCGTTATTTCGGGACGGCCCACTGCGTGATCACCAAAGACCCGGATTCGGACTGGGTCAACATCGGGACCTACCGGCTCCAGTTGCTCGAGAAGAATATCCTGGGAACCCAGTTCATCAAGGGGAAACATGCCGATATCATGCTCAAGAAATACCAGGCCATGGGTAAACCCATGCCGGTGGCCGTCGTTGTGGGCTCGGATCCAATCATGTTTATCATGGGTGGTGCCAGATTCTCCGCCTTTGAGTCGGAGTATGATCTGGCCGGCTCGATCCGTGGTGAGCCAATCGAGGTGGTTAAGTGCGAGACCAATGACCTGATCGTGCCTGCCGGAGCGGAAATAGTCGTGGAGGGCGAGGTGGATGCCGATGCCTTTATGCCCGAGGGGCCTTTTGGCGAGTACACCGGCTACTATTCAGGTGTGGGGACTGACCCACGGAATTTTATCAAGGTAAACTGTGTCACTCACAGGAACAATCCTATCTTTATGTCGACCACAGTGGGTAGGGCCGTTACTGATACACATATGTGCCTGGCCCTCGCTTACGGCTCCACCCTGTGGCAGCAGCTGTCTGACATGAGGATCCCCGGCATCAAGGCCGTTTATTGTCCCCCAGAGGCTGCGGGAAGGTTCATTGCCATCATTTCAGTGACGCAGATGTATCCGGGCCATGCGGATCAGGTCCTGACCGCGGCCATCTCGACCGAAATGGGGGCTTACGGCCTCAAGACGGTCATCGTGGTGGACGACGACATCGATCCCTGGGACATTCCCCGGGTCATGTACGCCGTGGCCTTTCGGTTTCAACCGAATCGCTCCCAGGTCATAAAGCGGGGTCGGTCCACGCCCCTGGATCCTTCCCTGCCCATTGACCAGCGGTGGATAACGGGCCGTCTCCTTCTTGATGCGACCATCCCCTATGATTGGGAGCATAAACCCATTAAAATCGAGCTCGATCCTGATATAGTCAAAAAAGTCCAGAGCCGCTGGAGCGAACTCGGTTTCAAAGAATAAAAGAGAAGGCCTTTTTCAAAGGGCCTTTCGCTATGTGAATTGAACAAGGACACTTGAGAGATGCGGGGTCTCTTCATGGATAAACGGTCACACAACCCACTGCGAGGCTCCCCTGATCCCCCCTTCAGAGAGGGGATTAGTGTGAGTTGTCCCAAGAAGTACCACCTTTTAGAACTGCGATGAAGCGATCAGTTGCCATTGTCGGGACACTGGATTCAAAGGGCGAAGAACACCTTTTTTTGAAAGAGGCCATTGAATCGAAGGGATATTCAACCATTACGATTGATGTTGGAACCACAGGCATGTCCCCTTTCCAACCCGATCATTCCGTGTCCAAATTGATAGATTCAGGGGGTATAGATAGATCTCGGATCATTGAAGCAATAATTGAGAAGGCGAAAGAGCTTGTGCTCGACCTCTACCACGAGGGGAGAATTGGAGGAATGATCTCTGCCGGTGGTGGCACAGGCACATTCATAGGAACATCCGTCATGAGGATTTTACCCCTGGGTTTTCCTAAGCTTATGGTATCCACCGTCGCATCCCGGGATATGTCTCAGGTCATAGGAACCAAAGACATCACCATAATGCATAGCGTGGTCGATATGGTGGGGTTGAACAGTATATCTCGTCTCATCTTGACAAAGGCAGCTGGGGCCGTTTGCGGAATGATGTCTTCCACGGATAACGGAGAAAAGGGATTGCCCCGAATCGCCCTGTCGCTTTTTGGATTTGTTACCCAGGCAGCCGAAAACATCAAGTCTGTTTTAGACGAAAATCATTTCGAGGTGATTCCATTTCATGCAAACGGTACAGGTGGCATGGCCATGGAAGAGATGACGGGGGAGTCTTTCTTTGAAGGAGTATTGGATCTGGCAACCCATGAACTGGCCGATGCCATGTTTGGAGGCTACTGTGGAGGCATCGGTCCGGAGCGCCTCATAACCAAGAAAGGAGTCGATACGCCCAGACTTGTAATACCGGGGGGGCTCGATGCTGCTGTCTTGGAATTTCATCGTAACAATATCCCCGAACAATATAAGGAGAGGAAGATTTTCTTCTACGATTTTCGATCCGCCATCCGGCTCACTGCCGATGAGTCAAGAGCCTTGGCCCGGATCGTGGCCAGCAAATTGAATCAGAGCCATAATTCAAACAAGGTCTTGATTCCATTAAAAGGATGGTCTGAAGCCGATAAGGAAGGGGATGTCTTATTTGATCCAGAATCCAGCAAAGCCTTCTGTGACGCCCTGGAAAAATCCCTAAAACCAGAGGTGAAGGTCCTTAAAGTTGACTATCATATCAACGAAATGGCCTTTGCGAAGGTAGCCGCTGATTTCATGATGGGAATGATAAAGGATCAGGGCTAATATGGATGTCTTTTTTTCACCATATTGTGAGGAGGTACTTAGATATGAGGCCAGTACGCCATGACCCGGAAGAAACAGATAGATACCTAAGAGAGGGGTATTGGGATAAAACGATTCTCCCTGATTACTGGGACAGAAACGCCAGGCAATGGCCTGATAAGGAGGCCCTGGTAGATTCGGTAGGCAGCAGGCTGACCTGGAAAGAGGCGAAGGAAAAAATAGACAGGATTGCCTATGCCCTGGTCAAAGACATGGAATTGAAAAGGGACGACAGGCTTATGGTCCAGCTCCCTAACTGCGTCGAACAGGTCCTGGTGCGTCTCGCCTGTCAAAAAGCGGGAGTCATAGCGATTCCTGAAATGACGACTTTCCGCCAGACTGAGCTGTTGGATATTGCCACCAGGACAGAGGCCGCAGGGATAGTGATCCCCAGAGTCTACCGCAAATTTGATCACTACGAGATGACAAAGGATCTTCAGGCTGATTTGCCGAATCTGAAACACATTATTGTTGTGGGGGAAGACGTCCCTCAGGGCTGCATCTCATTGCAAAAGATCATGGATCATCCTTACGAGCAGGAATATGATCCCATAGAACTGGTAGCCAGAAAAGTGGACGCCGTGGAGGAAATCGGTTTTCTTGTCACGACCACAGGGACCACCGGACTTCCCAAGCTCATTGAACACCGAATCGCTGCTCGTGACATATGGACAGCAAAGTCCCACATCAGAAACTGGCAACTAGGTCCTGACGATTGTGTCCTTGCTATTGCTCCCCTCGCAGGGGCAGCAGGGGGCACACCAACCTATGTTACAGCGCCTGTGGCCGGGGCGAAGATTGCTTTGGAATATCAGTATAAGGGAGAAGAGACTCTTGCCTTTATGGAAAAAGAGAGGGTGACCCTAATTGCCCTTGTCCCGACCCAACTGGCAAGGCTCTTAGAGTTGCCTCTGGACAAGTATGATCTTTCTTCTCTGCGAATCATAAAGACCGCCGGAGGCTATCTCCCTCCGCCGCTGGCCAAGAAGGCTGAAGAGAACTTCGGATGCCCAATCCTTGGGACTTACGGCACCCAGGATACGGGTTCCATTTCTGGAGTGCCCATAACCGCCACTGAAGAGCAAAGATACACCACTGTCGGCAGACTACATCCGGGTATTGAAGTTAAGATTTTGGACGAGTCCGGAAACCAAGTTGAAGAGGGAGGGGTGGGGACTCTCTGGTTCAAGGGACCCGGCAACTCTATTGGCTACTATAAGGATATCGAGAAGACCATGACAGAAGCCTTTGATGAGGAAGGGTTCGCAACGCCGGGAGATCTGGTAACGCTCACGGATGACGGATTTTTGAAAATTATGGGAAGGAAGAAGAACATCATCATACGTGGCGGACAAAATATTTACCCAAGAGAAATTGAAGACTACCTTCTCACTAATCCCAAGGTGACCAATGTTGCTGTTGTTCCCATGCCTGACCCAGCAATGGGGGAGCGGGCCTGTGCCTTTGCAACGCTCAAAGAGGGAGAACAGCTCACCTTTGAGGAAATGGTCGATTTCTTGAAGACAAAAAAAATTGCCCCTTTTAAGCTCCCCGAAAGACTGGAAGTGCTGGATGCTTTGCCCCTCGTGGGGGAAAGCGGAAAGATCGACAACAAAGCTATGGTCAAGATGATTACGGAAAAGCTCAAGAAGGAAGGCAAAATCATATTATAAGATAACGGAGACAGATAGATGCCTGTCAAGCATAGCTCCAAACGGAAGAAGAACATCCTGTTCGTCTGTTGCGGCAATCGGGAAAGGAGTTTAATAGCTGAAAGACTGCTTTGTCAGAGCCTGGAAAACCATTATCCTGATCTCTTAGACAAAGTGGAGATCGGGTCGGCAGGCATCTTCCCCAAGGGCTATCTTGCGCATGCGAGGGAATTGGGGGTCACATTCGTGGCCCCCTACTTCGGGAAGAGACCTAACACCTATGCCATAAACTACTTGGCAGAGAAAGGGATGGATGTTTCATCATATCGTTCCAGAGGACTGACCAAAAGGCTGATCATCAAGGCTGATCTGATCTTGGCTATGGACAAGGTATTAAGAGATGAAATACTCGGCCTGTATCCAAAGGCATCAGGTCGAGTGTTGGCATTGAAGGAGTTCGTATTCGGCCCGGAATGCCCGGATTTGAATATTGGTGATCCTATGGCACTCCCGGAAATCGAAAAGAAAACCGGAGTCTGGGTGTGGCCGGAAGGCTATGCCGCCAATTACATCGAGGAGATAGAGCAATGCTTCGCTAAGGGCATGGAGAAATTCATAGGGTATATCAAAGGAAGGATAGAGCCATCATGAAAGGACTTTAGGAGGGAATTACTTTGGAAAAAATGATCGCATTAATAGCGATGTTAGATGAGAAAAAAGAAGAAGCTGATTTCCTGCGCAATGAAATAGAATCTTTGGGCTATAAAACATTGGTCCTGGATATCCGTATAAGGGAAAAGCTCAAGGAATCGCCCACAATGACCCGTCAGGACGCCATTAACAGCACAGTAGAGGAAAAGATTAAGACAGTAAAAGATTTCTATGCTGCCGGCAAGTTATCAGGCATCGTTGGCATAGGAGGTGTCACTGGAACCCTTATGGGAACCAGGATCATGAAATCACTTCCCTTTGGGGTGCCCAAGCTTGCTGTCTCAAGCGCCGCGGCGGTTAGAGCTTTCTCTTCACGGTACATAGGTACCGCCGACATAAATTTGATGCATTCCGTCGTTGAGATTACAGGTCTCAGCGACATTTTGAAAGATGTTCTCTTGCGGGCTGCGAGGGGTATTTGTGGGATGGTGGAAGGGACGACCAATGTCTCTATATTCAGGCCGGACAAAGACGCTGGGCCTCGAGTAGCGTTAACTCAATTCAATATGTGCGAGATTTGCAGCACAACCGTCAGAAAAAAGCTTGAAGATGAGGGGTTCCAAGTCATCTGCTTTCATGCCGTCGGTATCGGGGACAAGGCCATGGAGGAGATAATCGAATCCGGGGGCGTCTTCAAAGCTGTGATCGACCTGGCCCCTGGGGGAGTGGGCGAAGAACTCCTCGGATCTGATAGAGCTGCAGGTCCAACCCGACTTGAGGCTGCCGGCAATGCGGGCATACCCCAAATTGTTAGTCTGGCTTGCGTAAACCTTATGAGTCCACGGAAATCCAAATACAAGCCGGAATATTATTCACGTAAAAAGCATGACTATGATGCCTCCCGTACATTTGTGAGATTATCTGAAGAGGAAATGGTCTTAGTCGCTGACGCTATGGCCCAGAAGTTGAACAAGGCCCGTGGCCCGGTGAAGGTTGTGATTCCGTTGGGCGGATGGTCATCAATAGATGCGAGGGGTACAGACATTTATGACCCTGATATAGACCGGGTCTTCGTTGATCAAATAAAAAGGCAACTGAACTCTGCCATTGAAGTAACAGAGGTTGACGCGGATCTTGACACAAAGGAATTTGCTCAAGCGATACTCAAAGCCTTTCATAGCGTCGTACCTTGAGGGATATGAAAGAAGTGATTTTCCGGCTGAAGATTATGGACGCGGATGTATTACCACGAAGGCCCGCTTTTCTATGAGCATGCCCTGATACCGGAGCAACGGAGATTCACATCAAAGATCCTTGAGAATAGGGATGCAAGAAGAGTGGTATGGGAACGAAAGCGACATTATCGATTATAGAAGCACAGAGGAGCAGTCCATGGACAAGAGCATTCTAATTATTTCCACCCTGGATACCAAAGAAGAAGAGACAATGTACTTGAGGGAGAGGATACAATCGCTCGGGCTGAAAGCCCTTATAATGGATATCGCCATGCGTGGGAAAGGACCTTCAAAGGGGGATATCACCCCTGCTCAGGTAGCCACTGCCGGCGGAAGCAGTTTGGATGAAATCCATAACTCCAGCGATCGGGAACAGATCACCAAGATCATGCTAAAGGGGGCTAAACGCCTAGAAATGGAATTGTTCGAAGACGGCAAAATGGATGGTGTCGTCTCCTTAGGAGGTTCCACCGGATCCCTCATGGCCACAGAGATCATGCAATCTCTGCCTTTTGGCGTCCCTAAATTAATGATTTCTTGCACTGCTTCCATTCCGGGTCTTTCAACGCGCTATATCAGAACATCCGATATGCTGCTCTTTCATTCGGTTATCGAAATATTTGGCCTCACGGACATCCTTAAGAATGTGTTGGAAAGGGCTGCCTTGGCACTGGCGGGAATGATTCAAGGGACAGTCACACCCCCCAAATCGAGTAATGGGAAGACCATTGCCATGACCATGCTTGGGCCCTGTGAAATGTGTGCTACTGAGGTGAGATTGGCCCTTGAAAAAGAGGGCTACCAGATTATCGGACTCACTGCAACAGGGATCGGAGATAGGGCCATGGAAGAAATGATTTTACAGGGTTTCTTTCAGGGCGTTATCGATCTCACCCCTGGGGGAGTGGGTGAACATCTTTTCGGCTTCATGAGAGATGCTGGGCCTCATCGGCTGGAGGCGGCCGGAGAGATAGGCATCCCGCAGATCATCTCCACCTGCAGCGTGAACCATATGACTCCGGCCAAATCTAAGTATAAACCGGAATACCACGAGCGACGCAAATACAACCTAGACAAATTCCGGACCTGGTTGCGCCTTTCACCTGATGAATTGAGGCAGGTTGCGGAAGTCTTTGCGGAAAAGGTGAATCGTTCCAAAGGGCCTGTAAGGTTTGTAATACCTCTGAAAGGATGGTCATCGGTGGATATCCCGGGAAATCCCACCTATGATCCAGAGGAAGACCGCGTATTCACAAGGGAGCTCCGGCGCAGGCTGAAGCCGGAAATTGAGATTATAGAGGTTGATGCCAACCTGGAGGATCCAGAATTCGCCAAGGCCGTGATAAAAACAGCATTGGATGTCCTTTAGTGGAACAGAAAGTAGTGGAATTCACGCTCAAAACCAATGAAGGCGCCTATGACCTTGAGGCCAGCGTCAGGTGGATCGGTAAGGATCTGCTGGTGGCTATATGGGGCGGTGAAAAACCGCATATCGGTGCTGTGTCCGTTGCCCAGCCGCGTCCCAGCTTAAAGGACCCCAAGAATACGAGCGCCACAGCCTCTGTGATCTGCATGCTGGGACATAAAGAAGATGAGCTTGCAAAGGCCGTGTCAGAGGTCTTGGCCGCAACCCTTAATACGCCCGTGGTTGTCGCTGCCGGTATACACTGGGACAATATTGACGCAGAAGGCATCCGAACAGTAATACACAACTCTGAAATCCTTGTGGATTTGATCTTAAAGAAAATTATATTTATACCCCCTTCCCATCCTTGAGGGCAAGAATAGAAGGGATTCTATGTCAAGACGAATAATTGTAGGAATAGCAGGTGCAAGCGGCGTTATCTATGGCATAAGGATGCTAAGCTTTTTAAATGAAAAAGGTTTTGGCAAGTATTGTTTCGCCTATGCAAATTAAAGAATTGCAAGTATTCACTCCGAGTACACCAACCACCCATCTTTCTCTGTGTGATCTTACCGGTTTATTTATCTCTTGACTCTCAGTTGAACTTACAGTATATTTCATCGGGCATTCTGGATTCGCTCTTGAAAGAGAACCGATCATGCCCGACAATATTACATTCCGACCGGCATGTCCGCATCACACCTTGAAAATGACCTGGATATGAGCCATATTGGGACTGGCTGTTCCAAGGTCCTAAGACCGCGGTCAGGGTCCCGTCGTGTGTACGCATCTGTTTCAGGAAGGGCAGGCCAGTATGAGGTCATGAAGTCCCACACCGAAGAAGCGGCAATAGGGGCGGCACTTTGACAGTAGAAGAAAGGCTGTTTTCCCCCTTAAGGATTCCTCCTCGCTCAGGGAGTCGAAGTTGCCCCCGCCCTTTGAGATTATCAGATCCGCCCGATTCAGCAGGTGGTTAACCTCTTCTGAACACCTCTTCTGAACCGTGCCGGGAAACGGGCCGTCTATGCCGTTCTCAACAACCCTTATGACCTTGTCAAGTCCCGCGGCCCCGGCCTCATTCAGGGTGGCGTCATTGAGAACCGCTTCGCTCCTCACCACATAGACCATTTCCGGGCCGTACAGATCCTGAATGATCTCGACCAGTAGCCTGTCAATGACGATTTCTCCGGCGTTGTCCCCCAGATAGACCAGGGACCGGCAATCTTTCAGGCGATCCCTGAGATTCCCATACGCCTCCTTCGGGACGGGCGCCTTCAGCCTTTCAGATATGTACTTCTCCATATCCGCCGGGCTGTCCACCATCATAAGGTCAATGGCGTTTCCCAGTATGGCCAGTTTTGCGGCTGTCAAAAGAGGATCGGATGCGTCCTCTACAAGGCGCCTCAGGGAAGGCTCAATTCCAAGTATGCTCAGGTTCTGTTTGGCTTTCAGGTCACAAAAGGGGTCGGCATCCTCAGTGGCGCTGATGATAATCTTCATCACACGCTCGATGATTTCCGGGCTCGTGATGTCCCAGGCCCCGCATCTTAAGGCGGGGATCTCCGCCATCCTGCAAAAAAGGGCCCGGACCGTGTCTTCGTCAAGATCCAGTTCTCTCATGGACGATAAGCCCATGCGCAATATGCAGGGGATGCATTCCGGTTTAATCTGCATATTTCTTCTGCTCAAAAACCCTTTACCATGGCCCGAAGAGTTCCAAATCAGGATTTATTATCTTTGTTGCCGGCCTTGAATTTTTCCCAAAATTTCCTGTCTTGATCCTTCCAGGCAGCACCCCACTTCCTTTCAAAATAGGAAGAAGGCAACCTTCTATGCCAGGACTCCCAGGTGGATTTCCCCTCCTCCTGGGATTTCAGTATGTCAATCAAAAAAGTCTTGATATTACCCATTTCTTCTTTGGGGAGGTAAGAATCGGCTCCTTCTTTGATGGATTTTACGAGATTATCAGGACTCAATGCGTGGGCTGTCAACATGACGGCAGTTATATTTCTGTGCTTGGCAATGTGTAACAGCTTATAGCCGTCAACGCCCATAATATCCAAAATAGCCATGTCGAAATCATCTGACTCTAAATGTTTTTTGGCCTCATCATATGAGGAGGCTTTTACAACTTCGCACATATCTAACATCTCTTCCAATAGCTCCAGGACGTCAGGTTCATCATCTACTATGAGAACCTTCTTCCCATCCAGCAAAGTAGTGTCTGACATGATCAACCTCTTTCTTCATGTTATTAAACCGCTAAGGTGTCCCTGAACGGTGAACTCTGAACCTGTGAACCCTTACCATAGTTGTTTGCAGCGCAGAAGGGGCATGAAGTCAATTCATTACGAAAAACCTCATGCCCCTATCTATATACCACCTATTTCTTGATGAGAAAGAAAAAAACCGATGCCAGGGCTTTTATCATAAGGACCTATTTGCTAAACCCCTTAAGCATAAGATCGATTATGTGATCCGTATCATCTTTTCCTTCCTCTGTCAGAAAAAGCCTACCACTCTTCTTCTTGAAAAGTTTCAGTCCGCAATAATCTTCAAAGAGCTTGACCTGGGCGTGACGGCAGGTTGTGTAATGAAGAGCTCTCTTGACGCGGCGGTGAAACTCAGGTGTTTGGCGGCATGAAAGAAGGCCCTTAGCTGATTCAGGTTAATCATGGCGGGCGGTTCCCTCCCTGATCCAAGGCCCCCCAGGGGGCTTTAAATCCTCTGCACACGACACCTCAGACACTTGAGGTTAGGAAATCCTGATATGGGGTCCACATCTTCCGTTCCGGTCAACTCATTGGCATTGGCCCCTTCCCAGCCCTGGGGGATGTGGATGGTATCGACCCGTATCCTATGGGTAAGGTGGGCCTTGAGTTGGATTTTCCCGTTTTGGGTCTCTACCTGGGCCATTTCCCCTTCAGACAGCCCATATTGAATGGCGGTCTCAGGATGGATCTCGAAGACAGGTTCGGGAGACAACTTCCTGAGCCGGGGGATGTAACGGTACTGCCAATGGAGGTAAGGGAGAAGGTTCCCCCCTGTGGTCAGATACAGGGGAAAACCATCCCATTTTGGGAGAGGACTGAGAAGCTCATCTCTGAAGGGAAAAGGATCGTGGCCCATGTTCCTGAGCTGTTCGGGTAGAATCTCAACCTTTCCTGTGGGCGTATGGAACCCCCGAGACTCATATTTTCTGTACCTTCTCATTTCATATTCATGGATACCACCCTTAGAGATGAGGTCCGCATAGGTTATGCCCAGATCAGAGAGCAAATGATCGATGCCTTGCCGGCAGGTCTTCCATGGGAAATATTCTTCAAAGCCCATATGCTCTGCAAGCTTTACCCAGATCATCTGGTCCGGAAGTCCATATTGGGGCTCCACCACCTGTCTTCTCAGTGTAATGAGATGGAGGTTGTGATATACATTGGACCGATGTTCGTCCCGCTCGAGGAATGTGCAAGCAGGGAGGACCAATTGGGCATGCCGGCAGTCAGGGGATTGAACCACATCAATAACCATCAAGAATTCAAGCTTTTCCAATGCCTCCCGAACCCTGCTGCTGTGGGGCCATTCAAGGGATGGGTTTCCCCCGGCAATGATCATCCCCTTGATGGGATAGGGCTGTCCCTCCAAGACCGCCTTGGGCAGGGAAAGG
Organism: Acidobacteriota bacterium; assembly: GCA_035528695.1. GTDB lineage: Bacteria > Desulfobacterota > DSM-4660 > Desulfatiglandales > Desulfatiglandaceae > DATKYC01. The sequence goes on from DATKYC010000163.1 coordinate 13,201, forward strand.
GCTCGAGCCTCCTTTCGCATCTGACAGAAGAGGGGGAATTCTTCCGAACCAATGGGAGGAGCTGAAGGCCGGGGTAGAGGAGAGGTAATGTCTTTGAGAACGGGCCCGGGTGTGAACAGATCTCCACCCGGTATATCCAGATTTCCTGTGATGGCCTTCATGATGGCCAAGAGACGCATGGTGTTGATGCCGAAAGGGTGATGCTCAAGACCGTTACCCATGGATATACAGGCCGATTCGGACTGGGCATATGAGCGTGCAACTTGGCGCACCATTTGCGGCGGGATTCCTGTGACGGCTTCTCCCTTGTCCGGAGAAAAGCGGTCCTCCTTAAGGGTTTGTGCAAAGGGGTGAAAATCGTGAACCCATCTATCGGTGAAGGCCCTATCCCACAGGCCTTCAAGCAATATAACATGGAGCATGTTCAAGACAAGGATCTCATCCTGACCGGGCCTGACAGCCAGATGCTCGTGGGCCTTGGAGGCCGTTTCGGTCTTTCGAGGGTCGACCACCACCAATTTCCCGCCCCTCTTTTTGAGCCTGCTCAGCTCTCTGGGCGGGAAGGGCTCGTGGGAGACCAGGGGATTTCCTCCCCAGATTATCAGAAGATCGGTATGAGCAATATCCGGTTTGGTTACACCACCCAAGGTTAGGGTATCGGCCATGGTTCGGGCCGCATTGCATATGGAGCCAACCCCCATGAAGTTGGGTGTCCCATAGACATTGGCAAATCGTTTCATGTAGTACTTAATTTCCTGATGACCTGTGGGTTCTCCGTGATAGAGGGCAAGGCACTGTGGGCCATATTGGTCTCTCAGCCCGTGTAGCTTTTCAGAAGCAAAGGCGAAGGCCTCGTCCCACTGACAAGGAACGAGACTTCCCTCTCTCCGAATAAGGGGGGAAGTGAGTCTCTGGGATGAATGAAGGAAATCAAGGGCCGCTCTGCCTTTTGCGCAGAGCCACCCCCTGTTGTAAGGGTGCTCCTTAGAACCCTTCACCTTCACAGGCCGCCCCTCTTCCACCGTGACATCAAGACCGCAGCCCTGTTCACACATCCTGCACATGGTGGATACATGGTGTGAGTTCTTCACTGTATCGTTCTCGCAATCCATTTATTCAAATCAAAGACAAATGGTCCCTTACTTCTTTCCTTTTGACGGAACCCGTTTAAACCTGTTCTCTTTGATGTCATCGGCCTCCAGATATGACTCTAAGGGGATCATCTCATTTTCGGCGATGCAGCGTATTTCGGTTATCTCCTCCACGGTCAACCCCAATCGAGAAGCGATTTCTTTGTCTGTCAATCCCCGATGGGCCTTTCCCAATTCAAGCCTCTGCCTGGCGTTGGTCCATTTCCAGACCGTTTCCTTATAACGATCATAAAGCTCCATTGAGACAAATCTCGGCACGGGAGTCCTCCTAATGTCAGATGTCAGCGCAATTTCCTAACCCTTTTTTGAACCACGGGGCATCTCTTGAGGCAGTTGAAGCACTGGGCTGAAAGCTCACTGGCATAGGCCAGGCCTCTTACGGCCCGAGTGAAATGACTCCCAAAGAGGATGGCCTTGCGTTGGTCAGGGTCCGGCTCATTGACTGCCTGTAACAAAGACTTTTGGAAAATGTCCATGGCCGCGGTCTGCGCCCTCGTATAACAAAGATCCTGACGGTATTCCATCCAGCGGATCTTTCCCTCCTTGATCTCTCCTGTGAGACAATCCGGGCAGGACGATAGACAGGGGGTAGTCTGTTTTTTTTCCCAGAGACGCACACAGGAGGAATGGGGACAGACAGGATCGGGAAGGGCAGAGCTCCCATAACCTAATATTTTAAAGAAACCCTTTCGGCCTGCCACAAGGTTAAGGTCCGTATGAAAGACAGTTTGCCATTGCCAAGGAGCGGGCCCTTGATTTCAAGCGGGAACTCGCGCTGTCTATTCATGGCTGTCGCATCTATCTACTGAAGCCCTTAAGCATA
>DATKYC010000164.1:0-2602 GCA_035528695.1 Acidobacteriota bacterium
CAGATTTGAGTTCGGATGGGGTTTGTTTTTTGTCCAATTTGACCTGAATTAAAACCCCGCCAGAGAAGTCTACACCGTAGTTTGGACCACCTCTCCACATAAGCATAACTATTGCTACAATAATCATCATTCCAGAAAACATGAATGCAATATTGCGCTTTCCCACAAAATCCAGATTAATCCCCGGCTTGATGAATTCCATATAATAACTCCACTTGATCTCGCCAGTCGTCAGAGTTTCTTATTTAGATCTTGATCTTCTTCATTCTCCGCTGAATATAGAAGTAATCAAAGACGATCCTGGTTAGGAAAATAGCTGTAAATAAACTGGCAACTATGCCGATACTAAGGGTCACTGCAAAGCCTCTTACCGGGCCGGTCCCGAACTGGAACAACACAAGTGCTGCAATCAGGGTGGTGACCTGGGCATCCAGGATCGTCACCAGGGCCTTGCCGTAACCTCCCTCAATGGAGGCCCGTGGGGTTTTCCCCAGCCTCAATTCCTCCCGGATGCGCTCAAAGATCAATACATTGGCGTCAACAGACATACCGATGGTAAGGATAATTCCGGCAATCCCAGGAAGTGTGAGGGTGGCACCGAAAAACGCCAAACCTGCCATGATAAATATGATGTTGAGCAAGAGAGCCACATCGGCGATGACACCCGAGAGGCTATAGTAAAATATCATGAAAAGGATCACTACCGCACCACCAATAAGCATAGATCTAAATCCCTTTTCAATGGAATCTTTCCCCAGAGAAGGACCCACTGTGCGCTCCTCTATAATCTTAACAGGTGCAGGTAGTGCCCCAGCCCTCAGCACAATTGCCAGATCCCGTGACTCATCCATAGTAAAGCGTCCGGTGATCTGTGCCTTCCCGCCTGAGATCTTATCCTGGATGACAGGGGCTGAATTCACCTTGTTGTCAAGGACGATAGCCAGCCTTTTCTTGATGTTCTCTCCTGTTAGCTGCTCGAAAAGTCTTGCACCTCTTGCGTCAAATGAAAGAGAGACATAGGGCTCGTTGTACTGACTGTCGATCTGTACCCTCGCATCGGTAATATATTCGCCGGTGAGAAGTGTCCTCTTTTTTAGCAAATAAGGGATTTTTGTCGGGCGCCCGGTCTTGGAATCGATGCCTGTATGGTAAAGAACTTCATCCCCCGGAGGAATGCTACCCTTTAGCGCTTCTTCAACGCTGTGGTCCTCATCCACCAGCTTGAATTCCAAAAGGGCGGTTTTGCCGATAAGATCAATAGCCCTCTTGGGGTCTTTGATCCCGGGTAACTGGATCAAAATCCTGTTGTCTTCCTGGGGTCTGATATCAGGTTCAGTGACTCCAAACTGATCAATTCTGTTTCTGATAGTCTCAAGGCCCTGGTCCACCGCCATTTTTATAATTCGGTTTTTTGCCCTTGAATTCAGAACAAGATGAAGCCCCGTCTCCCCTGAGCCGTGCGAAATCAATCCTACCTTGAAATCAGGATAATTGGCAGATGCCATGTCTTGGAAAATTCTCGTGTCCTCAGGTCTCATAAGTGTCAGGGTAATACTCTCTATACCGTCACGCTTCATCTCCACATACCTGAGCTTGCTCCTACGTAAATCGTGTTTCAGCTCCTCCACGATTCGTTCAAGATGGCTTTCGACTGCCTTAAGAGACTCCACCTCCAAAATGAGGTGTATGCCCCCTTGCAGGTCGAGACCAAGACGGATCTTATCCTTTGGCAGGATATTAGACCACCATGCGGGAAGTTCGCTGGTGAGGGAAGGCGTGAGATATACTAAAGCCACCAAGATTGCAACCAAGACAACTGCACTGCGCCAGCGTAAACTCTTTAACACTTGCTACTCCCTGGTTTTATTGGTTTTATTGGGTTTATTGTGTTTGTTGAGTTTGTCGCGTTCAGAAAAGGCCTACGAGCACCTCAAACTCCATACACACGAAACCCCTCTTATCCCTTGCTAATCACCCCGGAGACGGAACCTCTCGAGACCTTGACCCTCACCTTGGGCGCGATCTCCATAGTCACTGCATCATCGGTCAGGCCGGTAATTACGCCGTGAAGTCCTCCAGAACTCACAACGTGGTCACCCTTTTTCAAACTGGCAAGCACCTGTTTATGCTGCTTGGCCTTTTTTTGTTGGGGCCTGATAAGCAAAAAGTAAAAAATGGCGAACATGAGTATAAGTGGTAAAAAGGCGCCGAAGCCGCCTCCTTGTCCTCCCGCCCCACCTCCACCTCCCATAGCGTAAGCCAAAAAATTCATTCTGAAACCTCCTGTTGCCTTAACTCTTGATTTTCGTAAAATGTCGCCCGAAATGTTCCCATCTTGTCTTCTATTATTGCCTTTCTCATCTCTGCCATAAGATGGCTATAATAGTAAAGATTATGTGTTGTGTTCAACCGGTATGCCAAAATCTCTTTGGCCAGAAAAAGATGCCTCAAATAAGCCCTAGAATAATTCGAGCAGGTGTAGCAATGGCAATTTTCATCAACTGGTCTCTCATCATCAATGTAGCGGGCATTCTTGATCACCAATTTTCCTTTGGCGGTAAAGAGAGTTCCGTTTCTGGCGTTCCGGGTTGGCAGTACACAG
>DATKYC010000165.1:0-4892 GCA_035528695.1 Acidobacteriota bacterium
GCTCACCCCTAACCCTTCTTTCTCCAAATCCCTACCTCTCACATCCGCTTGCGAGGTCATCCCATAGGTCAAGCACCTTTTCTTAAGACGGGGAATAATCCCTTGTATTTCCTCATTATCCAGACATACAATGGCCGCTCCGTAAAAGGGGATCTTATTGATAAACTGCACAAAGGTCTCACGAATAGCCTCCATGCTTCCATAGTGATCCAAATGTTCTTGATCCATATTGGTCACCACTGCAATAGTAGGCGATAACGCAAGAAAAGACCCATCGCTTTCGTCGGCTTCAGCGACCAGGATATCCCCTTGTCCTAGTTTGGCATTGGAGCCGCCCCAGATATCGAGCCTTCCTCCAATGACCACGGTGGGATCAAGATGTCCACACGTGAGGATGGAAGCCACCATGGATGTTGTGGTGGTCTTACCATGGGCTCCTGCGATCGCCACCCCGTACTTGAGCCGCATCAGCTCGGCGAGCATCTCTGCCCTCGGTATCACGGGGATGTATCGTCTAACCGCTTCCAGGATCTCAGAATTATCGCGTCCCACGGCCGAGGAATAAATTACCACGTCGGCGCCTTTAACGTGTTCTTCCCTGTGGCCCAGAAAAACTTCCCCTCCGAGCCCTGCAAGCCGCCTTGTAACCGCGGTATCTTTCATATCGGACCCACTCACCTTGTACCCAAGATTGAGCAACAGCTCGGCGATTCCACTCATGCCGATGCCCCCTATACCTACAAGGTGAATATGTTTTGTCTTGCCGAATTGTTTCATAGTTTGCGTCTTTGCTTTATGTGTCGTCAGCTATTGTGGAAGACTAACTACTGATAAATCACATCCCTATTGCTCAGCATATCCAGCAGTTGATCCACTATCACCTTTGCCGAATCACGTCGTGCCATCTTGAGCGCCTGCTTACCCATTTCTTCCAGAGCCGACCTATCGTCCATATACTTCATCAAGATGCCAGCCAGCCTCTCGACCTTTAAATCACTTTGGCGTATCATTTCAGCAGCTCCAGTTCGAACCAGAGTGCTGGCATTGACCTCCTGATGTTGATTTGTTGCATAGGGATAAGGTATCAGTATAGAAGGCTTGCCCAAGGCAGCCAGTTCGAAGATGGTTGTGGCTCCTGCCCTGCTCACCACCAGATCGGCACGGTGATAGGCCATGGCCATATTTCTTATAAAAGCTGCCAGTTCGCCATTCAGCCCCTTCCTCTGGTAGTCCTCAACTACCCTTTTGTAGTCTTTCTCTCCTGTCTGGTGGATCACCTCTGGAGAGCGTCCCCTGTCTTTCAAATAGCAAAAAGCTTCTGCCATTGCCTCATTAATTGCCCGGGCACCCTGGCTCCCCCCAAGGACAAGTATGGTGAATTTCTCTCTGTCCTCATGCCCCAGACCAGGATCAAAAAAGAGCTCTTCTCGAACCGGATTGCCCGTCAGAAAAGGTTCCCTCCTTTTGAAATGGGCACCGCTTTCCTCAAATGAGATAAAAACACGATCCACGAACCTGGACAATAACCGGTTCGTAATTCCAGGATAGGAGTTCTGTTCATGGATTGCAGTCGGTATTCCCATAAACTTGGCTGTCAGACACATTGGACCGGCTGAATAGCCTCCCATCCCTAAAACAAAAGCCGGTGACACTTCTCTGATGATTGACACGGACTGCCATATGCTTTTTGGTAACCTGAACAGCACTGAAAATCCCTTTTTCCACCCACGTCCCTTTAACCCTTCCACATCGATAGAGCTTACCCTATATCCATAACGCGACAGTATCTCCGATTCCATTTTCCTGCGTCCCACGACAAACAGGATCAAGGCATTGTCAAAACGCTTACTTAGTTCCTTCGCAACAGCGATACCAGGGAAAAGGTGCCCTCCCGTACCACCGCCTCCTATTACGCAACGGAGGTCGAAAGCTGGAATTTGGGAGTCGGAACTTACTGTTCCTATTGTCCCTTTCCGAATTCCACCTTGCGAATTCCCCATTAGTCTACGTCCTCGATGAAATATTCAGCAAAACCCCTATACCTAGCAGAGTAATTACCAACGATGAGCCCCCATAGCTTATTAGCGGCAGGGTCAGCCCTTTAGTGGGCAGCAGTCCCACGACCACAGCCGAGTTCACCAATACTTGGAGGCCTATCCAGCAGGTCAGGCCAAGGGCCAAATAGCTGCTGTAAAGATCTCGGGCACTAAGAGCTACTCTTATTCCCTGTGCAATTAGCAGCCCGAAAAGCGCCATGATACAAGTCACACCCAAGAACCCAAGCTCTTCGGCCGCAATAGAGAGCACGAAATCGGTATGAGCCTCAGGGAGATAGAACAGCTTCTGCTTGCTGTTGCCGAGACCTGCGCCAAAAATACCACCTGACCCAAAGGACAAGAACGAATGTGTGATCTGAAAACCAGCCCCTTTTGGGTCATCCCACGGGTTGATAAAGGTCCACCATCTTTTGATCCTGTAATCCTGCTGCCACATAAGCCATATCAGGATCGGTGCGGAGAGCAACGGCATTAAGAAAAGATGTAGAACTTTAACACCGCCCACAAATAGAAGGAGGAAAAGCCAGCATCCGATAATAACCGCCGTGCCAAGATCTGGTTGAAGGACCAAGAGCAACATGAAGGTACCCGCCACCAGCAAATGCGGCAGAAGTCCCTTTAAAAATGACCCCATCTCCGAGCCTTTCTTAGATATTGAGTAGGCCATATAGACGGCCAGCGCAAATTTTGCGAACTCAGAGGGTTGAAATGAAAATCCTGCGAGCCTCAACCACCTGGTGGCACCGCCAACTTTGTATCCCAATCCCGAAGTAAGCAATAGGATCAAAAGGCAGCAGCTAATTAAAAGCAGGGGATAGACAAGTTTGGAGTAGACTCTGCATGGGATATTCTTTGCTGCTATCATGAGAGCAATACCAAAGAGGCAGAAAAGGGTCTGCCTTTTGAGGTAAAAATAGCTATCTCCAAAGCGATGGGCGGCCAAGTGAGAACTGGCGCTGTAAACCATGACCAGCCCAATACCAATCAGCAGAATGACCGGGACGAGAATTACATAATCGTATCCTGAGCTTTTCGATTTTTCCTTAGCCACTCGCAAGCCTTTCCACAGCTTCCCTGAATACATTCCCCCTGTGCGAATAATCTGAAAACATATCAAAGCTAGAGCACGCAGGAGCAAGCAGTACCGCATCGCCGCTGCGAGCCCACGAAAAGGACATTGATACGGCTTCTTCCATACTCTTAGCCATTGAAAAAGGGAGTACGCCCTCAAAAGAGGTGGATAGGAGATCTTTTGCCTCTCCCAAGAAAATCGCTCTTTTCACCCTCCCTTCAGCGGCCCTGACCAGGGGGGCATAATCTGCACCCTTATGGCGCCCACCCGCAATGAGAATAAGGGGGCGGTCGAAACTTGTGACAGCTCTTACCGCTGATTCCACATTGGTTGCCTTTGAATCGTTGTAGAATGCCACCCCTCCCAGCTCTGCCACTTGTTCAAGCCTGTGTGGAAGACCCCTGAATTCAGCAATGCTTCTCTCAATCACAGAGCTCTCGATGCCGAGTGCAAAGGTGGTCAGAACTACGCCCAGGATATTTTCCAGGTTGTGTTTCCCGGGCAGTCGAAAAGATTCGACAGGAAAATAGCCCTGTTTGTTTCCGTCAAGAAAAACTCTAACTCCCTTATCTTCGATAACCGCCTGTCGATCTTCTTTGCTTTCTATTCCAAAACGCAAAACTGAGACTCCGGAACAGGGTCTGATAGAAGAGAGCCTTTCATCGTCATCGTTCAGGACGCAATACTTCCCAGGACCCTGGTTCTTGAATATCTTCAGCTTAGACTGTACATAAGACTCATAATCCTGGTACCGGTCTAAATGGTCAGGAGAGATGTTCAAAATGATCGAAAAAAAGGGGCAAAATCTCTGGGTGGTATCTAACTGGAAACTGCTTACCTCAAGCACCAAATAATCTGCCCTGTCTCCCTCCGCAATATATGCCATTAGTGGTGTCCCGATGTTACCGCCTACAAAGACCTTGTAGCCCGCATTTTTGAGAATCGATCCTAAGAAGGCTGTGACCGTGGACTTTCCATTTGTGCCAGTAACCGCGATTATAGGTGTGTCAGTCAGTCGACTTGCCAGCTCCAATTCACCCATTACAGGAATGTTTCTTTTAGCGGCAGCCAAAAGAGGTGCCATATCATGGGGTACACCGGGGCTGACCACAATCATCTCAGCATTTAAGAAGCTTTCTCTACGGTGGGCTCCTGTCTCCAGCGTAACACCGATGTCGCGGATTTCCTTGCATATCCCTGGATCAAGGTCTGCTTCAGGCCTAATTTCACTCAAAGTGACATCCGCTCCGTGAGCTGCCAGCCACCGGGCGCTCCATAGCCCCGAGACTCCCAGCCCCACTACCAGAACTTTCGAATTCCGAATTCGCATTTCGTTAATCTTATCTCAGCTTCAAGGTACTAATGGCAAAAAGGGCCAGAATTATGGCAATAATCCAGAACCTTACGATCACCTTTGGCTCAGGCCACCCCTTCAGTTCAAAGTGATGATGAATGGGAGCCATTCTGAAAATCCTTTGGCCACCTGTCAATTTGAAGTATGCCACCTGGAAGATTACAGAGAGAGCTTCAAAGACAAATAACCCTCCTACCAGGGTTAAGGCCACCTCCTGTTTGGTTACGACGGCCACTGTTCCTAACACCCCCCCAAGGGGGAGTGAACCCACGTCGCCCATGAAAACTTCAGCCGGATAGGCGTTATACCAGAGAAATCCGAGACCTGCGCCTGCCACAGCCCCGCAAAACACGGAAATCTCTCCCGATCCTGAAACATATGGAATCTGCAAGTAGGAAGCGATCTTCAC
>DATKYC010000166.1:0-2372 GCA_035528695.1 Acidobacteriota bacterium
TGCCGATAACCGGCATTGGGGGGCACCAATTCACTGAGTTTCTTCACGATGTCCTGACACACGGCCGGATCAGCACCTTCGTTTATCGTTATACCCGCAGTGGTATGGGGGACATAGACAACACAGACCCCGTCAGCGACAACACCATTTGAGAGCTCCCTCTGGACCAACGGAGTTATATCCACCATATCAATCCTTGAATGGGTCTTCACTGAAATGGTAGCGGGCACGATCACCTCCTAATAACACCTTGCGCTCGAAATTCGTATTGATCTCAAAAGGGAAACCTCCTTCCGTTGATCCTGCTGCCAAGAGGCACCTTCAAGGTAGTATGATCCGAGATGAAGATCCCTTCTCCCGGTCCTCGCTTTCCCCAGTCTCCTTGATCATGTTCCCATAAAAATTGAGGCTGCGCTGCAAGAGAAATTCAATTACGGGGTTTTTCCTCAAAATGGTGTCTTCCTGATCCATGCTTCGGGCGGCAGCTAAAGAGAGCTTCAAGACCTCCTCCTCGCCCAGTTTGTAAAAGAGGTAAGCCATTTCCTCCAACCTGTGCTTCAATCGGGTTCGGGCGGCAGGAGTGAATAGCCCTTCCATGTATTTCTCCTTAATCTTCGTGGCCTGCTCTGATTTCTGGATTTCGGTGAGCACAATGGGACTGTCATCAATCTTTTGAACCTCTTCCATAAATGATTTTAGACTGTCGAATTCAATATACCATGATCTCATCAAATCGTGCTCAAAAAGCCTTTCAAGCCGTGAATTTGTCAGGGTTTCTTCAGGCGCCGACTCTTCGGGCATGACATCGTAGATAGGGGGCCTGTCCAGTAGAGAGGTATTATCCAGCAACCATGGCCTCAGTTCAAGATATTCGGGGGGCACATCTAAGCCGAGCTCCAGATGGCGCTGGTAGGCATGTTCAAAGAGCGTGGCGGCATGCGACGGGGAGATTTCCACAAAGGGCCCGGCTTCTTCCAACATGCTATCTTTCAATTCCTTTACCCGCTTCTTGCTGAAGGTGCCAAATAGAAAGTGCTGGATACCATGCTCGTCGGAGACAACACCCAGCCCCAGATCCACTCCCTTCATAGTCCGCTGGAATGTCATCAGAACTGCACGAAACCCGCTCATGTCAATCGGTCCGGCACTGGCTTCGGGCTTTTCCAGTTGGGGGGGTTTTAAAATGGCAGGAGTTTCAGACTTCTCAGAGTAAGCCTCGCCCAGAGGGATCCCCCTTTTCTTGAGCTTGTACAGGGCTCGTTTGACCGCCCTCCGAACCTGTTTATTCTCAAAACCCTCTTTTAGGGCCATGAGCAATGGAATGGAAGATTCATCATCCAGAGGCAGTCGCTCAGCAAGAATCAAGGCGTGGGACGAGTCAGGGAGTTTAGCAACAATCTCGGCAGGATCGGCATTTTTGTAATCCCCAATGAGCGAGACTATAAAGGTTTCTTGCTCCTGGTTGAGAGGGGCTGGACGAAATGGTTTCTTCTTAAGTTTCTGTTTACGCTTCATCACCAGGCCCGCCTTTTTTCCTCAATAGCCACGTGATCATAGGAGCCCGTCTCTCTTAGGTAGACGTTTATGGTTTCCTCCGGGCCAGTCTCCCATAAACCACCAACATAGTTGGCGCAAATGGGCAATTCCCTATAATGCTGACCTCTATCTACCAGGATAGCCAATTCAATCTTTCTGGGTCTGCCATAGTCCATAAGGGCATCCATTGCCGCCCTTATGGTTCTTCCGGTAAAAAGGACGTCATCAACCAGGATGACGGTCTTGTCATCAATGGAAAAAGGCAATTCGGTTTTACCTACCACCGGGGTTGGGCCGATCCGTGTCCAATCATCCCGATATAGGGTAATGTCAAGAATACCGCAGGGTGGCACAGGCACATTGAGCTTTACGATGGCATCTTGAAGGCGAGCGGCTAAAAAGGCGCCGCCGGTGCGGATACCTACCAGAAGCACATCTTCCATTGAACTATTATTTTCGACGACCTGTCGCGCTATTTCTTGGATGATGTTGACAATATCTTTCTCTTCTAGAATAAGTATGTTTTTCATGGCGCCGGTTCCGTATTGGTAAGGTTTTTTCTATCAGGCTTCTCTAGCTCGGTCAAATAAATTATAAGTAGTTTATTAACCCCTTTTTCCCTGGTAATCTTCTTTCCTTGAAAATACGGGGGTGCTTCTGTACAATTTCATGAAGCATGTCCTAAGGATGTTCGGATAATGGAGAGTTCGTCTTACAAGTCAGAAATTAAGAGATTGTGTGGAAAACTTGGGCACAAATTCAAGCAGCCAGAGTTGCTCTTGGAGGCTTTTCGGCATGCATCATATGTCAATGAGCAACCCGATTCAAATCTTAAA
>DATKYC010000167.1:0-3528 GCA_035528695.1 Acidobacteriota bacterium
TTGTTAGACCATATTCTTGAGAGGAACAACGAGTCTTTGGAGATCATTTTAAGAGTCCTAGGGATTATGGAGTTTGGAGACCGAATGGATACGATCCTCAAGGCAATTCAGTCTGGGAAAAGACGGGATATAGATAACGCCATCGAGGCCCTGGAAACTTCGCTTCATTCAAGCATTCGAAAGATCCTGATCCCTCTCATGGAAGAAAATCCGTCGGATGAAAGTATGGCGAACGTCGGAAGGACACTGGGCATCGTAGCTCTGACAGATACCCCAGAAAGGATTCTCATAGGTCTGCTCAAGGACGAGGACCCTCTCATCCAGGCCCTGACTGTCTATGCATTCGGGGAAGGGATCGTAGATCAATCACCCAGCCATGTCATTGAAGAACTTCTTGACTCAGAAACCCAAATTGTCAGAGAGGCGGCTCAATATACGCTGCGTGTTCCGGATGGTAGGGACCCCACAGAACATGGGCCCCCAAGGGATCCAAATCTAGTCGAAAAAACCATTTCCGTTCGTAAGATTCCTATCTTCAGCGATCTCCGGGTTCAGGAAGTCATGGCCATTGCCGGCAAGAGCCTTATGAGAGAATTCGCCAGAGGTGAGGTGGTGGTCCGGGAAGGAGATCCCGGTGATGCCCTTTTTTTGATCATGGAGGGTGAGATGGCAGTGATCAAAGGCATGGGAAAAGAGCAGGAGTTCGTCCTCGACCGTATCGGAAAAGATGATTTTTTTGGGGAAATGGCCCTGTTGGATGGCAACCCTCGCTCGGCTTCCATTAGATCTGAGTCTGAAGCTCTCGTTCTTGTGCTCAATGGTGAAGACTTCGTCAGAATCATGGAGGATTACCCTTCTGTACCTTTGAAGATTTGTGGCATCCTCGCCCGACATATCCGAGAGCTTCATAGCCGGTTGCGGATAGCCTCATAGATAAAGGAACCGATTTGTGATATATTCATACTGATCTGAGAAAACACCGGTTCCTTCAGCTCATGTGTGATTCCAATCTGGGAGAGGAATTCTTTGGCCTTCAGTTCCTTTTTCCGATTTGGTTGTGTCGCAAGCCGGATGTGGACCGAAAGAATGTCCTTTTGTGTGTGGATGGATCTGAGCCTGCCCTCCGCATGGTTGACCATGTGGGGTTTATTCTGGCAAAGGAGCCACTTCATGGAATCACTCTTTTTGTGGTGACAAAAAAAGGCGCAACTCTGAAAAAAAGTGAGGACAGGATTATTTCCAGCAGCAAGGAGGCTCTTTCTGATAATGGTTTTCCTGAAGATATGATCAGCACCAGGCTGGTGGAGGCTTCAGACGTGACCAAGGCTATCCTCAGAGAAGCAGAGCAGGGTCAGTATGCAGTTGTCGGGGTGGGAAGAACGGGCGCCGGCCAGGGACGTATTAAGAAATTATTTATGGGTTCGGTGAGTGATACCCTTTTTCATGAATTGGAAGGGGCTGCCCTTTGGATATGCCATTAACCACGTCAGTGATAGCAATTGCTTGCAAGGGGATTATTTCTGAATCGCGGAATCGCCTTAGATTAGTGGTTTAAAAACGCAGGGGCAGGAGTATCTCCATGACCACGTAGGCCCTGACCGCCGTATTACTGTTCAATCTTGATGACTTTCAAAAGGTTAGTGGCTCCTGGTGTGCCGACAGGAACCCCTGCGGTGACGATTAACCGGTCTCCCGGCTTTGCGAGACCGTACTCCATTGTCCACCGTCTGGCTAACTCGAAAATTTCATCTGCGTCTGAAAATGGAGTCACCAGGACTGGTGTCACCCCCCAGGATAAAGTTAAATGACGCAGTGTTTGCGGATTTGGGGTCAGTCCCAGCACGGGAGTTGGCGAACGATATCGGGCAACCAGACGGGCCGTGCTTCCGGAAGAAGTGGCGGCAATGATCGAAGCGGCATTAAGATCTTCAGCCAAGAAGCAGGCGGATCGACTGATAGCTGACTCTGTCATACCCAGATTATCAAAAACAGGCGCATCTCCAACAGAATACTCCTGCATGTGCGCTTCCGTGGCCCTGGCAATTCTGTCCAGTATTCGCACTGCCTCTATGGGATAGTCTCCTATGGCCGTCTCTTCTGATAGCATGAGCGCATCTGTCCCGTCCAGAATTGCATTTGCTACATCCGTTGCCTCTGCACGGGTCGGCCGAGGGCTGTTTATCATGGAGCGCAGCATCTGCGTGGCGGTAATGACCGGCTTACCAGCATAGCGGGAGATTCGAATGATTTTTTTCTGAATGATTGGCACATCTTCGAGGGGCATTTCTACGCCCAGATCACCCCTGGCAACCATCACGCCGTCGACAATATCCAGGATTTCCTTAAACCTTTCTATAGCCTGCGGCTTTTCTATTTTGGCGATCAAAAAGGGAGGCTTTGGGTTTTTGACCAATAATTCCCGCACAGGCCCCAGATCCTTTTCATGGCGCACAAAGGAGAGGGCCACAAAATCCACCTCCTCCTCCAGCCCTACGCTCAGGTCTTGGCGGTCCTTTTCCGTGAGGGCGGGAACTCGAAGGCTACTCGAAGGTAAATTAAGCCCCTTGTGAGAATGAATCATCCCTCCGACCAGTACCTCGCAGATAACCCTGTCCTTTTCTTTGGCTTCAACTTTTAAAAGAATAAGGCCATCTGCAAGCAGAATGTGGTCAAAAATAGCCACATCTTCGACGATATAAGGGTAATCGACTGGAATATCGGACGGCTCAACGGGTTTCATGGGACTCAGAACGACTTTTTCGCCGACCTTGAGCTCCACTTCCGGAACCCGCAGTTCTCCGAGCCGAATTTTAGGTCCACCAAGGTCCTGAAGGATACCTATCACCTTACCTATTTCCTCAGACTTCTTCCTGATAATGCGAATCGTTTGACGATGGGTTTCGTGGTCCCCGTGGGAAAAGTTCAGCCTGGCCACATCCATCCCAGCCCGAATAAGTTCCTCGATGCGCTCTGGTGAAGCTGTCACAGGGCCAATGGTACAAACGATTTTTGTTTTTCGAGGACTTGTCGTCAATTTCCTCTTTCTCCTTATAATTCTATAACCCTAACTGTGTCATCCGAACAGAGGCGCATCAAAGCTTTAAACGCTTTTTAACGAAATCTTCGAGGCTGGCGGCATCTCCTTTAACACCTTTTTCTCCAAGTATCTCTAAAGGGATCCTCGCCCTGGCCGCCCCTCGATGCCCACCGGCAGACCCAAGATCACCAAAGGCGCTGTTTGCTAATTTTCCGGCATCTTTTCTATACCCGTCATTTCTAATAACGACGTTTAACTCGCCTTCTGACACGCATGATACGAAACTCCAGCCTATCCCATGGACCCTCGTGAAGAAATCGGCAACTTGCACGCAAATGTCAGAGTTCGGCACTTTTCCAAGATGGGTAAAGAGCTTTTTCTTCGTGAGTAACCGATTCGCCAGGGCGGTCTCGAAATACTTAAGATCAGAGGGGGTTAATTCTGACTTCTCAATCTTTCGCAAGAGGTTCATGTTTGCATATTGGAAAATA
>DATKYC010000168.1:0-2875 GCA_035528695.1 Acidobacteriota bacterium
AAATTCAGCTCCTCGGCCAGATTCAAAAAGTCTATAACGTTCCTAATTGAGATCTCCTCAGGGGCCAAGGGAATGGATCCCATCATATGTATTAGAAACTCCTTAGCGCTTTCTTTGAGATTCGGCCCATTTAGCGATATTCCTAAAGATTTTGCCTGTTCTGCTACACGACGAAGTGCGGCCCAATCTATAGCTTGACCTTCTAGGTTTGCTTTGACGAGTTTCTCTAACTCTTCAGAAAGCATGAGCCGGAAAATGCCCTCCAGGATTTCCGGAATAGGATCCTCTGTCTCCTCAAGCAAGGACTGAAGCTCCTCCAAACCTCGTTGTTCCTCCCCTATGAGCTCTATTATCCTCTCGCTAAAAGTCCTTGCCAAGCCCTCCACCAGACATCTGTGTGAATCTAACAAGAGATCCTTGGGTCCATATCTTCTTACCCCACGGATGTGGCGGGAAGGAAGTGCCTCTATCTCATCCCACGCTCCCTCCTTCAGCGCCAAACTCATTTTTTCAGCTAAACCTTCTAGATCTTTCTTGGAACCGGGCTCCCCCACCAGGCAAATCATATCTTTACCGTGCTGACGATAGGCCACATATGCTAGGACTGATTCCCTTCCGGTCCCCATTTCCGTCACACGTGCCTCGCCTACTATCACATGCTGGCCCTGTCCCTCTAGGCGCCGCTGAGCGACTGGCCGAACCATTTCCGAAAAAAGGCAATTCTGCTGAGGGCTTTTATCAGCTAGGGATACAAGGGCATGGTGCGCCACTGCCCTTGAGGGGTCTATTCTGGAGGGAGTTACAAGGAGATGATAAACCTCTCCTCCATGCTGGTAAGCCGGGTCATTACTTTTTGCCCTCACAAGGAAATCGATAAGTTGTCTCTCCAGGTCTGGTCTTGACCACTTCTGGACAAGGTCCAGCGCTCGGGCAGCATACTTAAGCACCTGGGTGGCCTCTAGACCGGAAATGTCGTCAAAAAACCAACCACAACTGGTAAACATGTAGAGCGCCATCCGCTGCGATTCCAAGAGTTGGAAGGCCTCTACTCTCTCCTCCTCGCCAGGGGTCCACTGCATGTGATCTTTCAGGAAGAGTTCCCGCTCATGAGCGGAAGGTTGGAGTAGAACTCTTATATACTCATTGCGTGCCGCCCAGGGGTCTTTGAATAATTGCCCGCCCTGCCCCTCGAAGATGGCTGCCAGCTCGCCAGCAAGCCATTCGAGTCCTTCACGCAGGGGACCTCTCCATGCCTGGTTCCATCCTTCATTGTGGCTGACGCTGCACCCGCAGTCCGAACGCCACCGCTCCACACCGTGTACACAACTCCAGGAAGAGTTCTCAATAAGCTTAACCTCATGAGCTGGGGGGAATCGTTCAAGAAAAAAACCGTAGTTTGTAAGTCTTATCCCTCCACTCTTCTCCAAATGATCAAAGAGCCATGACAGGGCCAGATCACCAAATTTGAAGTGGTGTCCGTAGGACTCGCCGTCGGTGGCTGTGCTGACCAGTTGCGGACCGTTCTGATGCCCGACAAACGCCTTTTCGAACCGTGCAAGAAAGTTCTCTCCAGATGCCAGGATCTTTTCATATGCCACTGCTTTGGAAATGGCAGCATCGTAAAAGAAGACATCTATAAAACGCTGGCCTGATTCGTCCAGCAGAACCCGGTAGGGCCGAGTAATGTCGATCCACCCTCCTGATACATCATGCCACGAATTGTTCTCTTGGTGCTGCCCCAAAGGCCTTACCGATTGGGCCTGAGTCGGGGACAGGATAGTGAACTTGACTCCCTCATCAGCCATCAGACCCAGCGTTTCGCTATCAACCGCTGCCTCGGCAAGCCACACTCCCTCGGCCTCTCGGCCGAAACGGTGTTTGAAATCAGCTAGGCCCCAGCGAATCTGTGTTATTTTGTCCCTGCGGCCGGCCAGGGGCATTATGATGTGGTTGTAGACCTGGGCCATGGCATTGCCATGACCGTCGTAGCGGTCTAGGCTTTTACGGTCCGCAGCAAGAATCTGAGCGTATATCCAGGGGTAGGCCTTTTCCAGCCACGTTAGCAAGGTCGGCCCAAAGTTAAAGCTCATATACTCATAGTTATTGATCAATTTTATTATACGCCCTTCCCGGCCGTGCAAGCGTGCGCGGGTATTGGGACCGTAGCATTCGTGCGTAATGCGCTGGTTCCAGTCGTGGTAGGGCTTGGCTGAGATCTGGTATTCGACAACATCCAACCAGGGATTTTCTCTAGGCGGTTGGTAGAAGTGCCCATGGATGCAGAGGTAATTTTCAGTCATATTCGGCCGCCCCGGCGGGCTGCGACAGCCCGCTCAAATACTCTTAGATATTCCTTGGCCGAACGGTCCCATGAAAAATCCTGGGCCATGGCCTCCAGCATCATGGCCCGCCAATCCCTCCGCTCCCGGTAAGTCTTGACGGCCCGCCCTACGGCCTGCACCAGATCACTTCCGCGAAATTCCTTAAACTTAAAGCCCGTGCCCGGTCGATGGCCATCATTTGGATCGAGCACCGTGTCTTGAAGGCCTCCAGTGGCTCTGACAACAGGGATGGTCCCATACCGAAGTCCGAACATCTGGGTCAAACCACAGGGCTCGTAAAGAGAAGGTACGAGGAGCATATCACAACCGGCCATCACCTTGTGGGCCAAATCCGGGTCCAAACCCAGCCTTAGTCCAAAGCGATGGGGGTTGCTTGCCTGGAGCTCGGAAAAAAGGCTCTCGTAGCTCTCATCCCCCGCTCCCAAAACTACTAGTCCCAGGTCGAGTGCGAAAAGGTCTTCTGCGGCCTCGAGAATAAGCTTACAGCCTTTTTGGTCAACAAGACGCGTGACCATGCCCACCAGTGGCTTGTC
>DATKYC010000169.1:0-4534 GCA_035528695.1 Acidobacteriota bacterium
GAATCGAACCAGGTCTGTGAACTCCTTGTCTACCGGGGTGGAGTCAATCTTGAAGTCTCCAGAATGGACAATAGTGCCCTCAGGCGTGTCAATGGCGAGACCAACACCATTTACGATACTGTGGTTCACGCTGATATATTCAACAGTAAATGGTCCGATTCGGGTGATGTCGCCTGCCTCTACATTTCGAAGATCAACCTTTTCAACTAAGTTGTGTTCCCTGAGCTTTTCCCTAACCAGTGCCAGGGAAAAGCGAGTCCCAAAAACAGGGATAGAAAGCTCACTGAGCAAGTAAGGCAATGCCCCTATATGGTCTTCATGGCCGTGGGTCAGAATGATGGCCTTGACTATGTCCCTTTTTTCCTTAAGGTATTGGAAGTCTGGGATTACAAAGTCTACTCCAGGCATATACTCATCAGGGAACATTAGCCCGGCATCAACAACGAGTATATCCTTCCCGTGTTCAAGAACCATCATATTGAGACCAATTTCTCCCAGTCCTCCTAATGGTATAACCTTTAGCATCCCTCTCCTCTTTGTCTAAACAGAAGTGATCATATATATTATAGATTCTTAAATCAAATCAGGAAATACTAATCAGTGAGGGGTTAGAGTTTAACGCCTCCTTGGGCAATATTGATAATAAGTAAGATCCCCTCACCAGAACTCTTGCACCGAGGCTTAATATTTCGCAAAATAAACAGGAGCTTAACCCTTTAGCCCTCAGCAGTCAATAGGGAATGAATGGGTTTTGTGGAGGGTCTGGAAGGGGGTGAAAGGACTTGATTTCACTGCTTTCTTTATGTAAAGTAACCCTGTTCTTCAATAATCAGGCATTCTCGCCGGGGAGTTCATATCATACAGGAGAAAAAGGGAGGGAGTAAATCATGGCAGGCGTAAATAAAGTTATATTGATTGGAAATTTGGGAGCCAACCCCGAAGTGAGATATACGCCCAGTGGGAGGGCGGTGGCGAACTTCCGCATCGCTACCTCTGAGCAATGGAACACGAAGGAGGGCCAGAAAGAGGAGCGTACTGAGTGGCACCGGGTTGTAGCATGGGGACGTCTCGGAGAGATCTGCGGGGAATACCTTCACAAAGGGAAGCAGGTTTATTTGGAGGGGAGATTGCAAACTAGGGCTTGGGAGGATCGTGATGGTAATAAACGATATACCACAGAGGTAGTCGCTCAGACCATGCAGATGCTGGGACCTGCAGGCAAAGAAGCTACTGCAGAGTCAGCCGATGAACGTTTTTCCACGGAAGAACCCATATCGATCCCAGATGATGATATTCCCTTCTAAGCATTATCTGTGCTATCATCCTTTTTTTCAGGAACTGCGAGCTCGTCAGGCTTTTCGTGAGTAGCCTTTTTGAAGTTCTTGATCCCTTTGCCTATCCCGCTTCCTATTTCAGGCAACTTGCCTGCCCCAAATATGATCAGGATAATAATCAAAATAATAATCAATTCAGGCATTCCTATACCAAACATCAAACTACCTCCGTTATTACGGCTTTAGTTGTCAAGCTCTGTGGTTAATTGTTTAAATTCAGCAGAGTTTTTGAATTCTCTGATAGCCCGCCGGTAATCCAACCAGGCAGACCATAATCTCACCCATTCCTTGTTGTGCCAGAAGATGTCAGGACCTTTTTCACCTTTTGCATTTACCAAGAAATCGTCGAATTCGGTACGGCAACATTCACAAAGATTAAGACTGTCCTGATAAGCATTTGGGCAGCAAGAATTACTACCTTCCATGTGTTCTCCACACATAGCACATCTCAAATGGCATGAGGAGCAGAGTACAATTCTTTTCATTGTTTCGATTTTGTGGTTATGTACTTCAACCTCTTGTTTTTGCTTCTTCTCCTCTCGGTGGTTGGTAATGTTGACTACCTTTTTCATGGGATCTGCCCAGTCTTGCATATGTCTTGCACTTAGAGGATGGTCGTTGTGCTCTATTAATTTGAATCCTATCATTAGGGTTGCCCGTAGTCAAGAGAGAGTGAAGGGGATTCAGCTTTTGCCCATAACCTCGAGAACAGTTTTTCCCAAAGTCGGAAGGTTCTGGATCACGGGGATTCCCGCAGCTTGAAACGCCTTTATCTTGTCTTCAGCTTTCCCTTGCCCCCCCGAGATTATAGCGCCAGCATGCCCCATTCTTTTGCCGGGAGGTGCTGTCAGGCCTGCAATGAAAGCTATCACGGGCTTATGGAATTCTTTCTGTACGTAGTCGGCAGCTTCTTCCTCTGCTGTACCTCCTATTTCACCGATGAGAACTACCCCTTTTGTTTCGGGGTCGTCTTTGAATCTCCTTAGGTGATCGACAAAGCTGGTTCCAATGAGGGAATCACCCCCGATGCCTATACATGTGGATTGGCCCAGGCCAACACGTGACAGCTGGTCCACAACCTCGTAAGTGAGGGTACCGCTCCTTGAGACCACCCCGATCTCCCCAGGTCTGTGTATCGGCCCCGGCATTATGCCTACCTTGGTTTTGTTAGGAGAGATAATACCCGGGCAATTAGGCCCAATAAGGAGCGATTTTCTGCCCCTCAAAAAGGAGATGACCTTTACCATGTCGAGCGCAGGGATGCCTTCCGTGATGCATACAATGACATCCAGGCCGGCCGAGGCCGCCTCCATGATTGCGTCAGCGGCAAAGGAGCTGGGGACGAAGATGCAGGATGCGTTTACGGCCTCCTTCTGCACAGCCTCATAAACCGTATTAAAGACCGGCACACCGTCAACCTCTTGGCCACCCTTTCCCGGTGTGACTCCAGCGGCCACTACTGTTCCATAGTTAAGCATCTGCTTAGTGTGGAATTGACCTTCCCGCCCGGTAATTCCTTGAACAACCACTCTGGTCTTTTCGTCTACAAGAATACTCATAGTGATCCCGTTTCAGATACCTGCCTTGCGACCAATTCTGCCGCTTCGGCAAGATCTTTTGCTATTAGGAATTCCAGGCCAGAATCCCTAAGAATCCTTCGTCCTTCCTCTACATTAGTACCCTCTAACCTGACAATCAGAGGAACTCGTACCTGGGTTTGCGTTGCAGCAGCGAGGACGCCTCTTGCCAATACATCACACCTCATGATTCCGCCAAAGATATTAATTAGGATTGCCTTGACTCTCTTGTCCTTGAGGATGATTTCGAACCCTTTGGTGACCATTTCCTCGGTAGCTCCTCCACCAACATCCAGGAAATTTGCAGGTTCGGCTCCAGCTATCTTAATGACATCCATTGTAGCCATAGCAAGGCCCGCACCGTTAACCATAGCACCAATGTTGCCGTCCAGGCGGATGTAGTTTAGATCGTATTTCTCCGCCATTAACTCGAGAGGATCTTTTTCCCTCGGGTCGTCAAATTGCAGGAGTTCCCGCTGCCTGAAGAGGGCATTTTTGTCAATGGTGATCTTGGCATCGAGGGCGATCACTTTTCTGTCCCTTGTGGTGGCGAGAGGGTTAATCTCCACCAGGGAGCAGTCAAGAGCCATAAAGATCTTGTACACATCCTCCATGACAGACATTGTGGCCCTTGTTGCAGCCGGCGAGGGTGGTGGGTCTAACCTATAAACCAGATTTCTTCCATGGTAAGGCATCCATCCGACAGCTGGATCAACGTGTTCTTTGAGAATAAGTTCAGGGGCTTCCCTGGCGAGCTCTTCGATGTCCATGCCGCCGGCCTGACTGAAGATCATGGTCGGCTGGGCAGTCGATCTATCAATTACCATGCTCAGGTAGTACTCCCGCTCAATCTCCATGCCTTCCTCGATAAGGACCTGATTAACAATCACACCATCAGGCCCTGTTTGTCTCGTAACCAGCGGCTTGCCAAGGAGGTCTTCCGCGGCCGTTACTACCTCATAGGGATAATATGCCACTCTGACACCTCCGGCCTTACCTCGACCGCCGGCATGCACCTGGGCTTTAATCACCCATGGGGGGCCCTTTATAATCTGTGCTACCTTTGCGGCTTGATCAGCGGTCGTGACCACTTGACCATGGGGAACACGTATTCCCGACTTACCCAGAATGTCTTTCGCCTGGAATTCATGTAGTTTCATTTTCTCGATGCTCCGGCGTTGAATGCTTATTACTCATAAAGACCAGATCTATGAGGGGCTAATCCTCCCATAGTTGGATTGCGGTGATAATCCGAAACGGTATTTATTATCCTTGATCACAATTGTCAAGCAGGATACGCTCAGACGTTACGGGATTTTTTTGTGATGATCTATTGTCGCAAAAGAGAAGTGGATCACATGAAATGGGCAAAATGGAACCTTCGGACCCGGTTGTTGGCAAACGGGGTATAGGGGGCTTAGAGCAATAGAAAAAAGGTAACACTTTAGCTCTTTTCAATTTTGAAGAGTCGGTTCATGGTTTCTTTTCCGGAGTGACCGGCGGGAGGCCTTCGTCATTTCAAGAAGTTACGCAATGGGGGACCCCCTGGCCCCGAGCGAATGCGAGGGGAACAGGGAGGGGGGAGGCATCACCCGTTGGGTAACTTCATGAAATGACCAGGCC
>DATKYC010000170.1:0-6863 GCA_035528695.1 Acidobacteriota bacterium
AACGCTCGCTGGATTTGACCTGCGACAGAAACGAAAGAACCAAATCGGGAAGTGCTAGCTTCTCTGCATAATCTCCTTCCTTAAGTCCTCCATCTCTTCCCATACCCCAGCCGGTTCGATGGATAGCATGCAGCGGTGATCTGTTGGGCACTCAGGTTTCAGGCAGGGTGCACAACTGATATCGCGTTTGATAATCCTGCTCTTCGTGCCACGAGGTCCGGTGGCTTTTGGGTCGGTGGGGCCAAAGATGGCCACGGTAGGCACACCGAGGGCTGAAGCAACGTGCATGAGCCCGGAGTCATTGGTCACGAAAAAGTGAAATTGGCTTATCACCCCCATAGCCTCCCCCAATGAGGTCCTACCGCAAAGGTTAATCGAGCTTTTAGCCATGGCAGAGCTTAGAGCCCTGCAAATACCGGTTTCACTCTTGCTGCCCATTAAGAACACTTTAGCACCCCATTTCTCAACAGCCCAATCCCCGATACGGGCAAATCGCTCAGGCGGCCATCGTTTGGCCCCTCCGAACACAGCACCAGGGCTGATCCCACCCAGGAAATCTGTTTGCTTCGCACCACCATTTTCAATTATATTCCTTCCCTCTTTCACATATTCTTGAGGTACATAAAGCAGGGGGTCACGGCTAGGGGCCTCCCAACCCATTGCTCGCAGAATTGACAGATAATATTCCACTTGGTGGACCTTCAAAACCTGGTCACTTTTGATGACACTGTGGGTTAGCAAGAATCCGCGCGCATCCGTATTATAGCCGAGTCTACAGCCGACACCCCCCAAGTAGGCCAAAAACGCAGCTTCAAATGCGTTCTGCAAGAGGATCGCTAGATCAAATCTCTGCCTTCTAATTAGTCTCATAATCCTGATCATTTCGACGAGACCCTTAAAATAACCTTCCCCTTTGCTGAAAGTAAGAATCTGGTCCACCGCAGGATGGTGTTCAAACATTGGCTTGACCCAGGGCTTTGCGATCACAGTGATTGAACTCGAAGGGAAATTTTCCCTAACAGCTTCGAGAGCGGGCATGGACATGACCACGTCACCGACCCAATTGGTGGCACGGACCAAAATGCGCTCTACCTTTGACTTATCAAGCTCTTGATCGCCTATTACCTTCAACATATTTCTAGCGAACTCCAGGGGCTTTACATTGAACTCAAATGCCCCGTCTATACTCTGACAGGGCAGAGTTCACCATGTTAACAAAACCCTCCTGACCCGAGTAAAATCTGAAACTGATACTTAAGTAGGCCATTTCACTGTATGCGGATGCAAAGGAATGGATTCTCACCCAGTCTTTTTCCGTTGTAATGAGGTATTGAGCGCTGAGTTCCCTCTTCATTTCAATCAAGAGCTGGATCTCTTTTTGCTCAAATGGGTAGTGATCTCTGAACGGCTTGAAATAGACGATTTCGGCTCCCAGTTTCATCAAGGTGTCCCTGAATACTTCCGGACGGGCTATGCCCGCAAAGGCCAACACACGCTTTCCTTTCAAATATCCCGGCTCGCGGATCTCATTAAGACCAGGGAAGACAACTCGCTCTGGCACGTGCTCCGCACAAAAAGCGGGGATTGAAGGATGCCTCTCTTTGAGAAAATCCAGTGCACCTCCTTTTGAGGCCTGCTTGCTGAAACGTGTCACAATGGCAGCATCCGCTCTGAGCAGCTGATCAACCGGCTCCCTCAGAGGCCCCCATGGCAGGAGGTGTCCATTCCCGAAGGGGTTTAAGGCATCTAACAACACCAGATCAAGATCTCTCTTAAGTTCCAGGTGTTGGAATCCGTCATCAAGAATAAAAAATTCGGTTCCGAACTTCCGTTGAGCAAAAAGCCCGGCTAGAAAACGCTTTTTGGATATTACGATCGGAACCCCTTGCAGTTGTTTGGCCAGAAGATAAGGCTCGTCCCCGCTCTCTTGGGCATCAGCTTGAAGGCGGTCGCCATCAGATACCTCTAAGATTTTTCTCTTGTACTGCCCCCCATATCCCCTGGAAAGGACTGCTACTCGATATCCTTCCTTGAGTGCCCATCTTGCCAGCATTATCACAGCAGGCGTCTTGCCGGTTCCCCCGGCGGTTAGGTTTCCCACACTTACCACGAAACCCGGAAGGCGTCTGCTTTTGAAAAGCCGCCTTTTGTAAGCCCAAAGGCGAAATCTAACACCCATTCCGTATAACTGAGAAAACAAGGCAAGGAAAGGATAGCAGGCCCCTACAGATCTTTCTTGCTGGATTCGGGACCACGCTGGCCCAAACCTGAACCGCGCCATTAACGGAGGCATCCTGACACTCCCATGCCTATAGCAATATGCGACAGGACACGTTCTAAAGCTCCCTGGTTCTTCTCTACAAAATCCTTCGCATGCCTGCCGACTCGTTTGCGCATCACAGCATCGCCCAGGAGCGCCACCATAGCTTCATAGAGTTCATTTCCATCTTTGACCCGCAGCCCTCCACCAGCCTCCACAAGTGACTCTGCCATCAGGACGAAATTGTGGGTGAAAGGGCCGAAAAGGACAGGACAACCGAAGATTGCGGGTTCTAGTAAGTTGTGTCCACCAATCGGCACCAGGCTCCCTCCTACGAAACTCACCTCTCCGAGTCCGTAAATGCGCCCGAGCTCCCCCAAAGTGTTAAGGATGAGCACCTGATAGCGCTCCCCTCTGTTAGGCAGGTGGGTTTTGAGGATTGCTTTAAGTCCCATTCCCTCCGCAATTCGGTGGATTTCACCAGATTGCCCTATTCTTCTCGGAGCAAGGATGAGGCGCAGGGCAGGGAAGTAAGGATGAAGTCTCTTGTATGCATTCAGCAAAGCCTCCTCTTCACCCTGGTGGGTGCTCCCGGCTACCCATACCAAGTCATCAGGCTCGAGGTTCAGGAGCTTCAGCAACTTCTGCCGCTCTTCCTGACTCATAGGTGTCCAGTCACGGTCAAACTTTATATTCCCAACTGTCCTTACCTTGTCCGCAGCTATTCCGATTTCAAGAAGTCTCGAACTGTCTAGATCTGATTGCATCAGACACATCTCAAGCCGGTCAAACATCATTCGAGTAAAAAAGCGGAACCTCCTGTAAGAGCGAAAAGTCCTTGGAGAGATACGGCCGTTGACCAAGAAACTCATTACCCCTGTCTTCCGGAGACGGTCAATCAGCCCAGGCCATATGTCGGTTTCAACAAGAATAAAAATAGAGGGTCTAATACAACTGATAATCCTTCTAGTACACCACCAAAAATCGAGAGGTATAGTGAGCAGTGCCCTGACCTTACCACCCAATTCGCTCCTCGCAATGGCCATCCCCTTGGAGGTGGTAACGGTAAAAAAAATATCTCTGGCAGGATACTTGAGGCTTAGGGCCTTCACTAACGGAATTGCTGACACCACCTCCCCCACGGAGAGCGCATGAATCCATATATTGCCCCCTTCTTGAGCAGGCGGGGGCAAGTTAAGTGCTAATCGTTCTAGAAATCTTTTCTTTCTTATTAGTAATACAATCGGAATCCAAAAAATAAAGACGAGTGTCCAGAAGAAATGGTACAAGAGGACTAACATTTTAAACACTTATTTAAACCCTCACAGGCAGCTCTATAATAAACTTGCTCCCCTTAGGCTTGTTGTCCTGAACCCTAATGAATCCATTGTGGTCCGTTATTATGGTATTCACGATGGCCAGTCCCAAACCCGTGCCCTGTTTCTTTGTGGAAAAGTAAGGTTCAAACAGGCGCATCTTGTGTTCAGGAGATATGCCTTTTCCGTTATCTGCCACTTCTACTCTCACGATCTGAAGGACACTATCGTAATTCAGATCAATAACCACCTCTCCCTCACCGTTAATCGCCTCAATTGCATTATCTATGAGATTAATCAACGCTCTTTTTATCTGCTCCCTATCCAGATTGAAAATTGGCACTTCATCTGATTCTCTGAAAACAAGTCTTATCTCCCGGTGTGCCTCCTTGTAGAGGCTCAGAGCTTCCTTTATGATCTCGCGGATATCTGCCGGAACAGGATTAGAGGCAGGCATACGGGCAAAATTTGAAAACTCATCCACCAGGCGCTTCAGTTCCTCCACCTGATTGATGATCATCTCTGTACATTCATTGAAGACCTTTATTTCTTCACCGCCAAGTTTGTCTCCATACCTTTTCTTAAGTCGTTGAGCAGAAAGCTGAATTGGTGTGAGCGGGTTTTTTACCTCGTGGGCGATGCGTCTCGCCACTTCCCGCCATGCTGCCATCCTCTGGGCCTTCTCAATCTCGCTCAGATCTTCAAAAACCGCAACAAGGCCTAGGTAGTTCCCCCGGTCATCACGCAGCACATTCAGGGAGACGAGTAGGGTTAGTCTCTTGTTTTCCACAGACAACCCGATTTGTTTATTCAAAAACCCTTTTCCAAGAAGGCCCTCGTCCCCCAGGAACCCGTCAACTGTCTTTATATAATCCTCGGGAAGGACCTCCTTGTAATTCTTTCCAACGATATTTTCAGCCTTTATGCCAAGCATCCCCTCCGCTGATTTATTGATAGTGAGGATCTTTCCATCCGCATCCGCAGATACCACCCCCGCTGCTACATTCGCCAGGACAACCTCCATATAAAGCCGGCGCTGTTCAAGCTCAATATTGCCTCTTATCAGCTCTCTATTGGCCTCCTCCAGTTTATTCTTGCCTGTTTTGAGGTCGATAGTCATCCTGTTGAATGAGTTAACAAGAACCCCTATCTCATCTCTTGACTCAAGATCAATGGAGAAATCATAGTCCCCGGAAGCGATACGCTTTGTTCCCTCGGCCAATTCCTTAATCGGAACAGTGATCTCCCTGGAAAGATAGAATCCAAACCATACGGATGAAAATATAATAAGAAGCGTAACGATGGAGAGTGTAATCATATGAGTTATCTTTATGGGCTTTTTGAGCATTTTAAGTTGCCGGTACTCCTGAAGCCCCCTGGAAATAGCCTTAAGTCGGTTGACTAAGGTACTTGGAATGAACTTTGAAACGACAATGACACCGACCACGGCCTTTGTTTCCGTCCTTGAAAAGACAGGGACAATTCCCAAAACAAGATCCCCGTGGGGGGAAGATTGGATATACTGGCCGTCTGTCCCTTTCTCAATGCTTTCTCTCAGTATATCAGCGCCTGGCTCTTTAAAGGCGCTCAGATCGATCCCCTGATCTTGTGAGCCCGTTCTCGGGGCAAGGCTTTTTGTGAAAACCATGAGGGTGGCCAAACGGTATTCCTTCTGCTTTTCATGGACAAATTTCTCGAGTTCTTCTTTCTTGGAGAGCAACATGTACCCTTCATAGGTGATGACCCGGCTTATACTGTTGCCGGAAGAGAGTATTTCCTCTGCAAGCCGGTTGTAGTAGCCCTGGCCTAACTCCAGCGATTTTTTAAGAGATTGCTCTATCTGTAACTTGAACCAATATTCGATGGATGAAGAAATGAATTGCACAGAGACAAAGAAGAGGATGATAGTCGGCAAGAGCGAGAGGGTGACAAATGCCAGGACCAGTTTGGTCCTGAGTTTTGCCCCCATTATATCCCTTCTTCTTTCAAAGACCAGCTTAACGAGGTTTCTTACGATGAGAAAGAGAAGCAGAAGGAGCAACACCACATTGATATTGATCAAGACAAAAACAAGGATACTGCCTGAGAAAGGAAGATCAAGCCCAAGATCGAAAACGCGCGTTCCCAGATAGGTCAAAACTGAAATTACCGCAAACAGGGCGATAACCAGGTACCTTTCCCTGCGTCGTCTCCTAAGATCTTGTCTTTCTGCTTCGAGGTAATCTTTCATGAGGGGAGAATTGGTGATTGACTCCGGATATCAATATCTGAAATCTACAGTGTACCAACTAGTCTCAAAATCCCACAAAGAGAGGAAAAAAAATAAGTAATGGAGATAGAAGGGCAGTCTTATCTTGTCAAGCTCAGCCATCATACTGACTCGGTAACGATTCCCTTTTTGTAGTCTAGGAAGCTCAGTGACCTCGAGACCTACAATTTCAGACATTAGATTCTTTGCCTCATCGAAATCTTTTGAGAAGATCACCTTATTGTTCCTTTCTGAAAGCCTTACGACATAGAGCTTTTTCAGACTATCATACTGGATCTCATGGCTCACCTTGAGATCTGCAATTTTCTTATCCCTCCAGATACTCCTGACCTCCATAACCTTTACGAAAAAGGTAAAAGAGGTATTGATTCCATTATCAATAGCCTTCTTCATCTCATTCGTAAAACAGTCCGTCACAGTGAAATAGAGCAAAAGATGGTCCCGGGTATTCGTTACTACAATATCCTTTATTCCGGCTTCTTTTGCCCACGCCGGAGGAATACAAAGCAAACCAATCAAGGAAACAACTATCAGTTTCAGTCTTAGTCTTCTCCGAATGCATAGTTGAAAATTCATCAACGCTTCCTTGAGAAGGAGTAACCGGGCAATTTTTTGAATCACCACGAACGTGTGACCCCAGCCGACCAAAGTATCTCCAATGGCAGAGTATTCTCTAAGTGATTCTGAGGGATAATACGTGAGAGGCCAGTGAAATGCAAGCCATATTGCCGCCGTTTGAGAGCTCCGTTTCAGCCTGGACTGGCATCCAGATTAACACACCTTCAGGCTTGTCCCCAAAGGTTTAGGAAAGGATAGAACAAAAAAGGTCGTCTCCGTAAGATAGCTACTGAGACGACCCCCTTCTTACCATTCACAAAATCGAAATGACCTATTATGCGGGCACTAAATTAGGCATGCCAAAAGCCGGTATTCTTACACTATTTTTCGTACACTCCTCCGGGGTCTTGAAAGTCAGCACCTTCCAGTGCTTCTTTAGTTCCATCAATTTTCTCAACAT
>DATKYC010000171.1:0-9222 GCA_035528695.1 Acidobacteriota bacterium
CGACCTTTCGAGTCAGGGGGCATAAAACCTCATGTCTTGATCAGTGGGATTAGGGGTCGCATCTTTCATTTTGACAAAACGTTCAGGACCCTTGTTTTCCAGCCAAATAAAATGTATGTGTCACATCCTGAATTGATAATAGGCGATTCATTTTTATGCCTCATAGACATTCTTACCATGGAGAAGCCCCCATTTCTATGAATCATCATACCACACGGTTTTGAAAGATACGGTCACAAGCAATAGAAATCTAAAAATGTTTCATGGCGTCTCCCGGTCCAGCAACCAGGCGGCCGCCGGCCTCCATTTCAGCGGCGCCGGCAACGGCGGCCGCGGCGGCGTGGAATCAAAAGTCAGCAGCAAAGGCTTTGCATGCGGAAACTCCTTTGAAGCGGCTTCCAGGGCGCGCACTTCCCGCTTTCGTGTCGCGTCATCCGAAATATCCAGACAAACCTGGATAAGTTCAGGTGGATGAAAGGAAGTGGTTGCCAGAAAATCCACCTCGAATCCCTCCCTGGTGCGCACATAGGCAATTTGACGGCCCCGACGTTCCAGTTCCACCACCACCGCCGTCTCAAGGGCATGTCCGAGGTTCAGCCGTCCGGTTTTTTCATAAATTGGAATGAGTCCGGGATCAACCGGGTATACCTTGCGCGGATTGACCATCCGCTGTCTTTCCGATCCCGAATACAGGGAAATAGTGCGCACCAGGAAAGCGTCTTCGAGATGTCCGAGATAGGTGTGCAAAGTATCCTTGCCCACCGGAATACCCTGAGAGCGGAGGTCATTGTAGAACTTCTGGACGCTGAAGTACCCTGCCGCGTTCGCAAGCAGATGACGCTGCATCCACCTGAGTGCCACAGGGTTGGTTACAGCGTGCCTCTCAATGACGTCACGCAACACCACGACATCTACATAGCTGCGGAGCAAAGCGCCACGGTCACGGATCGGGACTCCTACGGCCTCGGGAAATCCACCCTCCAAGAGGTAAAGGCCCAGCCGGTGATCAAGCTCGGAGTGAACGGCCTTGGGAAGCCTTTCCCAGGGAGCGTTTGGTTCAGCGCCTGTGTGACGGAGAGTCTCCCTGAAGCTGAACGGATGGATCAGCACTTCCAAAGCCCGTCCCCGCATGCTGGTGGCCACTTCCCGGCTCAGTAGACGTGCTGAAGAGCCGGATAGATACAACTCCACTTTTTCCGTGTCCAGGAGCCGGCGAACAAAAGACTCCCATCCATTAACCGTCTGGATCTCATCAAAAAAGAAGGTCGCGGTGCGAGTGTCTCGCATACCAGGGTTCAGGCGAAAGTATTCGTCGATCATCCATGACAGATCAGAGACATGCATGCCGACCAGGCGCTCGTCTTCGAAGCTGAGGTATAGAAGCGATTCTCTCGGCGCGCCGTTTGCGAGACGGTCACCCAGGCACTGCCAGAGAAAGGTCGTCTTGCCGCTCCTCCGCATGCCTATAACGGCAAGCGCTTTCCCACGGACAGAAGGCAATTGCACGTCGCGCCGTGTCAGAGGCGGCGGCGAGATTGCAAGAGAATCAACAACCTTCTGGCGGAGCACATCGCGCATTTCTCATCCTCCTAAGGATAACATACATCAAAAACATCCTTTTGATAAGGATAAATATCAATGGGATTAGGGGTCGCATCTTTCATTTTGACAAAATGTCCGGGACTCATGATCTCAAACGAAAAAAAACCCGTTCTCTCTTGAGTAACGGGATCTAGAGTGGCCATCAACCATATGCACATCCTTTTTGAGGTTAGCAAGGAGGGCCATTCGGTTTAGGAGGCATTATTTAAATTCTGGCTTATTTTGGGAGAATTATGGCTATTTAGCAAAAAAAAATTGGGAAAAGTCAAGGGCTTTAGACGGTCATTGCGCGCGCGTCTTACGACTGGTAATCCATGCGGGGACGGTAACTCCTGCCCAATTCTCTGGATTTGCACAAGGCACGGCCCCGAGAGATATCGGAAGCTAGAGTCCTGATCGTTCCATGACCTGGCGAGCAACGTTATCAAGCACCTTTACGACAAAGATCAGTGTCTTGAACCGATCGTCTTTGGTCTGGCCGTGGAAGTATCGGTAGTAGATCTGCTGGGCGATCACGGCCAGCCGAAATATGCCAAAGCAGTAATAAAAATCGAAGTTTTCAATGGAAAGGCCGGATTTCTCTGCGTAGCGTTTCACCATCTCTTCCCTGGTGAGCGCCCCTTCCATGTTGGTTGGCATTCGACGGATCGTTTCCACTTCGGGCGGGTCATCCCGTTCAACCCAATAGGCCAAAGAATTTCCCAGATCCATAAGCGGGTCGCCGATGGTCGCCATCTCCCAATCCAGGACACCGATGATGTTCATAGGGTCGTTTTCGTTCAGGACCAGGTTGTCGAATTTGTAATCGTTGTGAATGATTGCTGGTTTATCGGTGTCCGGAGGCATTTTTTCCAGAATCCACGCCATCACCTCTTCGCAGTCAGGGGCGTCATCGGTGCGAGCGGCCCGGTAGCGATCGCTCCATCCCACAACTTGCCGTTTCACATACCCTTCAGGCTTACCGAAGTTTTCCAGACCGATCTCCTTGAAATCAACGGAGTGGAGTGCAACATGTACGTCCAGAAGTCGTTCACAGAGTTGCCGGGCCTGTTCAGGAGTGAAAGAAAGACCGTGCGGAAGGTCTCTGCGCAGGATAATACCCCGCAGGCGTTCCATCACGTAGAAGGGACTGCCGATAATGGAACTGTCTTCCGTGTAGACCAGCGGCTCAGGGCAGTAAGAAAAAACTGGCTGTAAGGCCTGAAGAATCCTATACTCTCGACCCATGTCGTGCGCTGTCTTCGCCTTCCTACCGAAGGGCGGCCGCCTCAGGACCAGTTCCCTGTCCCCGATGGTGAGGAGATAGGTAAGATTGGAATAGCCACTCGGGAACTGTTGAATGGCGAGGTCGCCTGTCAGCCCTTCAATGGAGTCTTTCAAAAACGCCTCCACCTTCGCCGTGTCTAAACCCTCGCCCTCTCTAATCGGCGCTGCCTTGTCTGTAAAATCCATTAACGGAGCCCTCTCACCTTACCTGCTTCCCCTCAAACCCCTTCAAGATTCTCCTCGCTACTGTTATCTTATGCACCTCATCCACTCCATCGTAAATCCGTGCGGCTCTTTCATGCCGAAACAGGAAGGCCAGAATCGTATCATCGGTCATGCCAAGACCTCCATGTACCTGGAGTGACCTATCCACCACCTTCTGCAGGATGTTGGCCACAAAAAACTTTATAAGGGAAATCTCCTCACGAGCTTCCTTCAGGCCAAGGTTCTGTATCTTCCAGGCAGCGTGCAAGACCATGAGTCGTGCGGCCTGGATGTCAGCGGCACATTCGGCGATCCAGGATTGAATGATCTGTTTGCTCGCGAGCATTCTGCCCGGAGAGACCATCCTGTTCTGAGCGCGAGAGCACATGAGAGCAAAGGCGCGGTTGCATAACCCCACCCATCGCATACAGTGGTGGATTCGGCCCGGCCCAAGTCTTTCCTGGGCAATAACAAAACCGTGGCCTTCCGGCCCCAGGAGATTTTCCTGTGGTACGCGACAAGACTGGTAGAGTATTTCAGCATGACTGGCCCAACCAGATCCTTCATGGCCCATTACCGAAATGTTCCGCACTCTGTTGAAACCCGGGGTATCAGTCGGAACAATAAGCATACTTGCCCGCAAATAGAGAGGGGCTTCGGGATTGGTCACGGCCATGACGATGGCGAATTTCGCACCATCAGCGCTTGAGGTATACCACTTCTGGCCATTAATCACATACTCATTCCCCTCCTTGACCGCCGTGGTCTCCAGCATAACCGGATTGGACCCGGGCATATTCACCTCGGTCATGGAAAAGCAGCTCCTTATTTTGCCCTCTACCAGGGGCCGAAGGTACTTTTCTTTCTGATCCTCAGTTCCATGCAAGTGTAGAATCTCTATGTTGCCAGCATCCGGGGCCTGACAGCCAAAAACATAGTGACCAATGGGGGATTGCCCCAAGGCCTCAGACACCAGGGCAAACTCCATGAGGTCCAGACCCATGCCTCCGTATTCAGGAGGATGCGGTGGAGCCCACAGCTCCATCTGGCTGACCATCCGCCGTTTTTCTTCAAGCTCGGGCAGCATCTCCACGAATGGCCGGTTCAAGAACTCCGGCTCCAGAGGAATGACTTCCTTCCCCACAAATTCATCCATCATTTCTAGGATCGCCTGCATCCTTTCTGATACTTCAAAATCCATGGCAAACTCCTCTTAAAGGCTTATGACGTTCAAAGGTCTTGGCGGGGTGCTGTATGGCGAAGAAAATGTACGGATCTATATGCCTATCCGGCATGCCAATCTCCCTCAGGGGCGTAAGCCTTACGAGCTGGAGGGAGGGCTACCGATAGGTAAGCAACTCCGCCTCATTGCGGATTTCAAGGTGAGCCACTGAATTAAAAGATGAAAGGCCAAATTTTTTGCCACTATATTTCAAGATTGACACGGATGTGTTGCGAATCTGCCAGGATAGCCGAATGGTACCCTCGTCGGACAATCCGAGCGCCATTTGCATCACTGCTGATACTACTCCGCCCGATGTAAACAGGGCAATTTTCTTTTTCGGCCCGTTCTCTTCCATTACCCTGTTCACGCCTTTGCGAACCCGCTGTGAAAAGGCTTGCCAGGTTTCGGCCCCTGGCAGGTCGTATCGTCCTGATATCCACCGAAGTATGGCCTGCTCAAAGACTCGCTGGAAGGCCTTCCGGTCCGTGTAAATATTGGGCAAAGCCTCAGAGATGGATGAATCCTCACGGATCATGTGGGGTACCAGTGACTTTATCACTGACTGGAAGTCATACTCGTTGAATTCATCCGCAATGCGCAGACCTGAACTGGGCTCCGCTCCCCGTAACCGGGACATGACCGATTTTGCTGTGCCGATCTGTCGCTCCATAGAACCGCAGTAGAAAGCATGAAATTTCAGTCCCACACGTATGAAGTAATTCCCCAAGATTTCCGCTTGCTTGATTCCCAGTGCTGAAAGCTTGTCGTAGTTATCTCTCCCAAAGGAAGCCTGGGCGTGCCTGATAAGATAAATTTCACTCATAGACCATGTCTGTTACAACCATTGGCAAATCGTGTCAAGGCAATGAGGAGGGGGATGTGCACGAAGGCCTCAAAATTAGACTACCGGTCCTGATCGAGGTTTCTTCCTGTCGCGCCTGGCATAAAGAAAAGTTTCCGGTCAAAGTCGGGATTCCCGTCGTATCTTTTGACCAACGATTCTCGGAACCGGGCAAAGAACTTGATATCAGGCTGTATGCCCATTGCTTCAAGCGCCCTTATAATCTCTTCCATGGTAACAGGGCATCCCTTCACATACACAACCTCCTTTATATTCGAATGTTTACGGTTCTTCCGAATCATACAATTACCAAAAAGGACGGTCTTGTTAAAACCGGGGGAAGGTGTCATCTTTTTTCCGGTGAGCACTTCAATCCCTTTAAAGGGTTTTCCTTTGAACGCAGACGTCAAGAGCATCAAAAGAGGGTTGTACATCCCCGAACATCCAGTACAAATGGTCTGATCATATTTTGGAATACTGATACCGGATACCCCCAGCCGGTCCCAATTCTTGGGCCCGGTATTGTCTTGTCTCCACGTAAAATCGTATTCAAGGGGCCTCTTAAATTCGTCCGGATGAGAGCCTCTCAGGGCAAAAGAGCTTAAATCCAGAGAACGATTATTTCTCATTGCATAAAGTGCGATATGTTCAACAGATCCGGGATCAAATCCTGCTATTATTGCCCCCAGTACATCAACTGCCAGGGGGTCCTGAGATACGATTACCGCATTCATTCGATGAGCGGTCCCCAGATAGTAAGGCCCCCTTTCAAGCCCAAAAATGCCATCTAATACCGTCAGAGACGGACGGATAGCCTCCACAAATAATGAGCAAAACAGATCGAGGGGGATCGATTCGTTATGGCAAGTCCTGCGGGATCGCAAGTCAATGCACCCTTTGAGGTTCTTGAGGCCGAGAGAAAGTTTTGTCTGGTTGTGGGTCTTGAGTACCGGCATATTAATTACAAAATCAGCTTCTAAGGCCACCTTGGAGATGTGCAAAGAATGCTCTCCGAAATCAAACTCTTCGAAGGGTTCTGAGAGAAGATCAACCAATCTTACGCCGTATGTGTCTTTTAGGTACCCATATCCCAAGGCGCTAAAGATCAATGAGGTTCCTTGGAGTTCATTGGCCTTCTTGCCTCCAGCTCTCCGCGTAGATCCCTCGCCTATGGTAATATCTTTGACCCCATACTCTTTTAAAAGGATCACCATGTCTTCGACCAATCTCGAGGTTGTATAGACGCCATAAGGAGCTATGGGATATACCGGGTCCCACCCAACCAGGTTTGGCTTGATCAGTACTCTGCCGCTGGGAGAGAGTTTTTCAAAGGCATTCGATTCTTTGAGGGCCCTGGCCAGTGAGTGGGGAGAAGATTTGTATTTGATCAGGGAAACCGTGGGTCTTTTCACGTGTGCCTCCTCGGCTTTAACCATATCTGCGCGCATCTTAGAGAAAGGTATCCATTCGCGGCAAAGCTGATAACCGATGACCCTTCAATTGTGCTCTCGCACCGTTGGGGTTATACTTTCATGCCGGGCAGGTTGAGGGATGCGGTGTTGCCTCCGTCCACCGGGAGGGCCTGCCCGGTGATATAACTGGCCTCGTCGCTCGCCAAAAAAAGGATGGCTCTGGCGACCTCTTCCGGCCTTCCATATCTTCTCAATTCGCACCGGTAACCTAACTTCTCTTCCTTGCCCTTTGCACGGGCGTAATCAAAAATGGGTTTGACCATATTGGTGTCGATAAGTCCCGGGCATACGGCATTGACACGAACATTGTAGCCTCCAAGGTCGCAGGCTGAGGTCTGAGTGAAGTTGATAATTGCAGCCTTGCTGGCACTGTACGCATTGCTTCCGGCCCCGGCGCGGATTCCCGCAACCGATGCGGTGTTCACGATAGCGCCACTTTTTCGTTCCTGCATGTGCGTGGCTACATGTTTTGTGCCGAGAACAGCGCCCATGAGATTAACATGTAAAATCCTGCGCCACTCATCGGTGTCCTCACTCTCGAGGGTTTTCAACTCGCCGGCGATTCCTGCATTGTTGCAAAGAACATCGATCCGAGAATAGGTTTTGATAGCCAGTTCGATAAGCTCTTTGATATCATCTTCAACTGAAACATCGGTTTTCTTTATAAGGGCCTCTCCGCCTTCCTTTTTGACAAGCCTGAGAGTCTCTCTTAATCCCTCTTCATGGATATCCGCCATAACAATCTTGGCCCCTTCCTGAGCAAAGACCACGGCGGTTGCACGGCCGATCCCGCTGGCCGCTCCGGTAATGATGGCCACCTTCCCGCTTAAACGTCCTTTACCTTCCATCGTGTTCCCCTTTACCAGCAGGTTCAAGCAAGGTTCATATCACAAACACAACCAGTTACTACACAAAGGGAAGCTATCGAGTTCTTTCCTGAGATAACAGGCGAGCCTCTCTTCGTCGAAACGATGATTAGGTTTTACAGGTACAAGTTCTCCCCTTGCACTCATGAATGCCTCTTTAATTCCAGTCGCGTAACAGTCTCGAGGTGAACCTCGTCCGGCCCGTCAGCCATGCGCAAAGAACGTATATTGGCCCATGCATACGCCAGCCAGGAGTCTGAAGAAACGCCCTTGCCCCCATGGACCTGAATGGCTCGATCAAGCACCTTCAGTGCCGCAGTAGGTGCAACTACCTTGATCATGGCGATCTCGTTGCGCGCCACTTTGTTGCCCACCGTATCCATCATATGGGCGGCCTTCATGGTCAAGAGACGTGCCTGTTCGATTCCGATACGAGATTTGGCGATGTCCTGCCGCACCGATCCCATCTCAACGAGGGCCTTACCGAAGGCAATTCGGGAACTGGCCCGCTTACACAGCTCTTCGAGTGCACGTTCGGCGACACCAATCATGCGCATGCAATGGTGAATCCGCCCCGGGCCGAGGCGCCCCTGGGCGATCTCGAACCCTCTACCTTCACCCAGTAACATATTGGAGACCGGGACCCGCACATCCTCAAATAGGATATGGGCGTGCCCATGGGGTGCATGGTCGTAGCCAAAGACGGTGAGGGTCCGTTTGATGTTTACACCTGGGGTATCGGCCGGTATCAGTATCATGGAGTGCTGTTTATGGCGCGGAGGGTCCGGATTGCTCTTGCCCATAAAGATAAGCAATTGGCAGCGCTGATCTCCCCCTCCTGATGCCCACCACTTGTTCCCGTTAATCACATAGTGATCACCATCGCGAATGATGCTGGCCTGGATGTTGGTCGCATCCGAAGAGGCAACGTCAGGCTCCGTCATACAGAAGGCGGAACGGATTTCACCGGCCAGCAACGGCTTTAGCCATTTCTCTTTCTGCTCCTCATTTCCGTATCTGACAAGGGTCTCCATATTCCCCGTATCTGGGGCAGAGCAGTTAAAGACTTCAGGTGCCCAGGGTGTCCGGCCCATAATCTCGCAAAGCGGCGCATACTCGTAGTTAGTCAATCCGGCGCCGTATTCGCTCTCAGGCAGAAAAAGGTTCCACAGCCCTTGTTCACGGGCCTTGTTTTTCAGTTCATCTACAATAGGGACAGGTTGCCAGCGATCGCCTTCACTTACCTGTTTTATAAAAATCCCCTCGTTCGGATAAATGTGCTCTTCCATGAATGCATTGAGACGCGTTTTCAGATCTTTAACCTTGTCCGTAAATTCGAAACACATTGTTGATCTCCTTCTTGATTGAAAAGAGTCCATGGGCTTTGCCAGAACGAGACGCGTTATCCGGCAACGCACCTTTTTTCAAGGCCCTATCTACTCCCCGAGATAGAGGCAACCCATTTACTAAACCCTCATTAGGTTTTCCCATATAACCGAATATGGGTATACACCTGACTCAAGTGCATACCCATATTACCCAAAAACGACATCTGGCAGCCAGGTTGCAATCTTGGGGAAGATCATCACCAAGGCCAGTCCTGTTGATTCAACTATGGTAAAGGGGATGATTGACCGGTAGATGTCTCCCATGGTTATCGATGGTGGCACAATTCCTTTCAGATAAAACAGGTTAAAGCCGAACGGTGGTGTCATGTAACCGATTTCCATGTTAATGGTAAACAAG
>DATKYC010000172.1:0-4506 GCA_035528695.1 Acidobacteriota bacterium
GACCACGGGAAGTTCTGGATTGATCTCTCTGGAGCGTTTCAGCACCTCCACACCGTCCATACCCGGCATCTTGATATCCAGGAGCATCAAATTGAAGCTCTCTTTAGTGAGTTTTTCCAGGGCCTCTGCCCCTGATTCGGCCGTATCCACCCGAAACCCTTCATCCTCCAACCAGTCTTTGAGGGAATCACGAACAACAAGTTCATCATCCACAATGAGAAGACGAAATTCCTGTCGCGCATCCAGTCGTAAATCAATGGCCCCGGTGGGACAGATTTTCTCGCATTCACGACACAGGGTGCACGCGGCGGTGTCAACCACGTAAGTATTGGGGATATTGTGGGGCACGGGCAGATAGACCGCCTTTCTCATGGTTAACCCGGCATTGAACTGATCAGGAACCTCCACCGGGCAGACCCGGGAACACTCCCCGCAACCGACACATCGGTTCGAATCGATAAAGGTGGGTTTTTGACGCAGGGTCACTTGGAATTTACCCGGTTCTCCGTCAAGACCCACCAGTTCCGTTGAAAGCATGATTTGTATATTTTCATGAAATAGGCCTTTTCGCAGGCAGTATTGGGAAGACCTGTCACGTTCTACATGTGGAAGCATCTTGCACATGCCACAATGATCGGTGGGGAATTGGTAATCCAGTTGGGCAAGGATGCCTCCCAGGTTTGGGGCCTTTTCAATGAGAGTGACCTGGTAGCCCGTTTCTGCCATATCCAGGGCAGAACGTATTCCACTGATCCCACCTCCCACGACCAAGGCTGAGCCAATCTTTTTTTTCATAATTAATTCTTACCTCCGGTAACCTCTGGAAACTCAGCTTCCCGAAAGACCGACAAAGGGGGTTTCTCCTCAAGGCTGCGGCCAGCCTCATAAGCAAAAGCCTTTTGGGTATAACTGGCAACCGTTCGGAAGATTTCCATAACAGGAATATTGTTGGGACAGGCATTGGAGCACTGGCCGCAACCGATGCAGGCCGTGCTCATATGGGCCAAACGTGTGATGTGGTAAAAGACCGTATCCGTGGGCAGCTTAAGAATACCCTTCCACTTGGCCCAGCGGAGATACTGCGAAGGCTCGTGATCGAACACATCGGTCACGAAGACGCACTCCTTACAATAGCACACGGGGCAGGCGACCCGGCAATTGTAACAGTTGACGCAATTGGCCAGATAGGCCGTGAGTTTATTCAGGTCGGAGGTCGCCTCGCTGGTTTCCTCAAACATCTTGTCCCGATAGGCGATGCGCCTTGCCACTAGGCTTTCGATGGCCTGTTTGCGACCTGCCGGCTCCTCTGTTCTGGAAAGTCCCCCCAGGTTATCGAGCAGTTCCTCAGCCTTTGTTGTATTTGCCTTCAAGATGAGGTGATCGTTCATATCCACACCCAGAATACCTATTTCCAGATCCGCATTCTCGGCTATGGGATGCTCGCAGGCCTTGCATGCCGGCGAAAGGTCAAAGTCCTCGCAAGCCGCCCCCTTCCCCGAAAGCATATTCTGATAAAATCGAAGGGTTGCCTCCGTGCCGTTATCCCCGGCAAAACGGGGATAATTGACATTGCTGTAAGTCCCGAGGCAGTCCATGCCCACAAGTACCACGTCTTCCACACTCCCCTGTTTGAGCTTCACCAGTTCGATAAAGGCTCGAATCTCGCATGGTCGCAAAACCACGGCCACGCGGCTTCCCGTAGGTCTCCGGGTAAGTTTTGAAACCACTTTGGCTGCGTTTATGGGGAATACGGGTGCAAGAGGATCCGTTCCATTGAGCTTATCAGGGTTGGTCACCAGCGTGGGCATCACCACATTTTTCATGGGAAGATGCTGGGGGACCATCAGGGCATCTATCTTGTCTTGTTCAAGAAGTGCCTTGAAAAAAATCTGTAACGCATTGAGCGGGTTATTCTCTTTCACCTCAATTTTCGCTATCTTAGCCATTGATTGCCTCCAAAAAAATCATTGCTCATAACCCATGATTCATTTTTTTTCGACCTGCAATTGAAGCTCCCTGCAGCAAGCTGCGGGGAATGCGCTCGCTGTGCATTTTCAAAATCCGAAATCTACAATACCATTTGGCTTTTTACTTCACTGGGGCCAAGGGTTTTGATGTCGGCCACCATCTCTCGGAGGGTCTTGGCGAAATCGACACCCTCGCTCGCCCCAATCCAGGTCAGCTTGAGCCGTCGTTCGTCAAAGCCGAATCTGGGCAGAATCTCCTTTAACAATTTGACCCGTCTGCGGGCTTTAAAATTCCCGTTGATGTAGTGGCAGTCTCCTGGATGGCAACCGCTTATGAGCACAGCGTCTGCGCCCTCCAGCAAGGCCTTGATCACATATTTCGGATCCACCATGCCGGTACACATCATTCGGATCAATCGCACATTGGGGGGATAAGTCAATCTCGACGTCCCTGCCAGATCGGCGGCCGTATAGGTACACCAGTTGCAGACAAAGGCGATGATCGTTGGTTCAAATTCTCCCATGTTGTTCCTCCATATTTAAGAAATGTCAGTTGTATGTTGTCCGTTATTATTGGCCTACCGCAGCCAACGCATCCATGATGCCGTCGAGCTCCGCAAAGATCTGTTTTTCGCTAAAATGTCTGATTTGAGCGGCACCGCTCGGACAAAATCCGGCACAGCTTCCGCATCCTTTACAAAGGGCCTCATTGACGACAGAGACCCCTCTTCGCTCATCAAACTCAATGGCCGTATAGGGGCACAGGACGATGCAGGTCTGGCAACCCGCGCAAACTTCCGGATCTATCCAGGAGATGGTCGGCGAAATCTCCACCTCGCCACGGGTGGCCGACTCAAGGGCTTTGGCGGCCGCCCCTGATGCCTGGGCGACGGCATCCGGAATATCTTTGGGCCCCTGGCACGCACCGGCCAGGAACACCCCATCCGTAGCCGTATTCAGGGGACCAAGCTTGGGATGTTCCTCCAGGAAAAATCCATCCGCGCCCAGATTCACCCCAAAGATCCTTCCCACCTCGGCCGCATCATCACGTGCCTCTATGGCGGCGCAAAGGATCACCATGTCCACCGGTTGTCTGTATCGCCTCCCGAGAAGGGTGTCTTCCCCGATGACCACGAGTTTCCCCTGCTCATCGGCGTTTGTGGCCTGGTCGGTGATTTCAGCCGGTTTGCCTCTGACAAAGGTGATGCCTTCCTCTTGGCACCTGCGATAGAACTCCTCATACCCTTTACCGAAGCATCGCATATCGATATAGTAGTCATAGATTTTCGTATGGTGACCCACCTTGTCCTTGATGAGATGTCCGTACTTCAAGGCATACATACAACAGACCCGTGAACAATACTCATGGTAGTTTTCGTCCCGGCTGCCGATACAATGGATAATGGCGACACTCTCCGGCGGCCGTGTAAATTCTCCCTGTCCGTTTTTCATGAGAATCTGGCCGTCCGTAGGGCCTGTGGCGTTATTTAGTCGTTCAAATTCAAGGCTGGTAAGGACATTGGGGTATCTCCCATAGCCAAATTGCTTCATGGGTGTTGGATCCATGAGGTCATACCCGGTTGCGAGGATGATATTCCCCACCTCGATCTCTCGTTCCTCAGGCACCATGGTGTGATCAACGGCCTTCGGCTCACAGGCCTTTACGCAGGCCATACATTCACTGCAAACCCCGCAGTTGAGACACCGACGGGACTCTATTTTGGCCTCTTCTTCCGATAGGCCCAAGTTCACCTCATCGAAGTTGGAAGCACTCGCCTTTGTGTCTCGATGTGTCATCCTGGCCCGGGGCTCTTTGGCGAGGCCTTTCGGAATCTCCTGCCAATCCTGACCGGGAGGTTCCTGTCCTGCCAGCTCTTCGGCAAAGCGGTCAAGATCCTCTTCCTGCATAAAACGGTGAATGGCCTCAACGGCTTTATGAGCTGAAGATACGGCCTCGATCACCGTTGCAGGACCGGTGACCGCATCGCCGGAGGCAAATATATAGGGTATGGACGTCTGCATGGTATGGGGGTTCACAACCACAGTACCGTAAGGGCTCACCTCAAGCATTGCTTCACCCACGCCCCGCTCCACCTCAGGCATCTGCCCGATAGCAGGTATGACCGCATCGCAATCGATTGTGAATTCAGAACTCTCCACAGGCACCGGGCGGCGCCGTCCGCTCGCGTCAGGGGGGCCCAATTCGGTTTTTATACATTCGAAACCGTTGACTTTTCCGTCGACCCCCAGAATCCGAACCGGTGCCGTCAGGTAGCTTATCCTGACCCCCTCGGCCAGAGCATCCTCGATTTCTTCCGGATAGGCGGGCATTTCTTGCCGGCTTCGGCGGTAGACGATATTGACCTCCTCTGAGCCCAGTCGCAGCGCTATACGCGCCGCATCGATAGCGACGTTGCCGCCGCCGATGATCACCACCCGCTTGCCGGGTTTTTCACGTTTTCCCAGATTGACTTCTCTCAGAAAATCCACCGCATCCAGCAACCCTTCAAATTCCCCCTCCCCGGGGACGTTCAGTTTC
>DATKYC010000173.1:0-3213 GCA_035528695.1 Acidobacteriota bacterium
CAAGATGCGAGGAAGTATGGGGTCTCAGGATGTGTGTATATGTGTATCCCGGGCAAGAACATTACCCGTCGAGTAATGGCCTACTTTGTGCTCGCAAAATGCTTGTGGTGGGCATTGCATCAGGGCGTGGACCCGAAGACCGGGGACCAGCATGGAGCGAGGACGCCAGATCCTGCCACCTTTACCTCCTGGGAGGATGTGCTGGAAGCATACCTGGAACAGGTAAAGTTTTTCACGACCAAATTGACCCGGCTGGAGAATACATGCCGTGAACTCTATGCTAAATATCTACCAAGACCCTATTACTCAGCAATAGTGGAGGGGTGTATTGAACAGGGCAAGGAACGTACCCGGTGGGTGTACCCTTCCATGGTGCATGACATGGTGGTGGTAATAGGCTCTACCAATGTGGCAGACTCGTTGACAGCAATTAGAAAGGTAGTATTCGAAGACAAGCTGGTGACCCTCCCGGAACTCATAGAGATCATGGACAGAAACTGGGAGGGAAGGGAGGATATCAGGCAGGCGTGTCTTAATGCACCAAAATTCGGCAATGATGATGACTACGCAGATCTTGTCGCGCGCGAGGTGCACCACAGGACTGAGGCTGTCATGGAGACAGTGAAAGACAGGTTCGGTTTTTCAATGCGAGGAGATGGGAGCGCTGTGAGTGCCACCTATGGGCTCGCGGCCGATACCCCTGCAACACCTGATGGCAGGTTGGCCGGTGAGGGCTTTTCTGATTCTACATTGGCCCCGCTACCAGGCATGGACAAGAAGGGCCCCACGGCAGTCCTGAACTCCTGCGCAAAGATCGATACGCTCCAGACCTACAATCATCTTCTAAACCAGAAGTTCTTGCCAAAATTTCTTGAGGGAGATATGAAGCCCATTTTCATCAACTACCTCAAGACCTGGAAGGACAAGAAGATTCCCCATATTCAGTTCAATGTGGTAGACAAGGAAACCCTCATTGACGCCCAGCAATATCCTGAAAAGCACCGGGACCTCATTGTGAGGGTTGCGGGATTTAGCGCCTATTTTGCAGATCTGTCAAAGGGCCTTCAGGATCACATTATTACGAGGACGGAGCAGAGCCTATCATAGGCCTGGGCGTTATCAAAAAGACAGTGCGGGGTGGTTAATCTGGTGCTTATCACTCCGCACATTAGTTTATGAATAAGCTCGAGATCATACGAAATCAATGAAGGACGATCAGGGAGAAAAGGGAATCATCTTTAACATACAGAGGTTTAGTGTGCATGATGGACCAGGTATCAGGACAACCGTCTTCATGAAGGGCTGCCCTTTGGACTGCCAGTGGTGTTCCAATCCTGAATCAAAAGACCTTTTCCCC
Organism: Acidobacteriota bacterium; assembly: GCA_035528695.1. GTDB lineage: Bacteria > Desulfobacterota > DSM-4660 > Desulfatiglandales > Desulfatiglandaceae > DATKYC01. Next base: position 1,358 of record DATKYC010000173.1, read on the forward strand.
AACCTAATGGTGAGGGATATAAACTGCAGGGGCTGTGGGGCGTGTATAGAGGCGTGTCCAGAGGGAGCAATTACAATGATCGAGGAGGGAAGGAGGGAGATACACTGGGAGAAATGTAACCAGTGTTTGGTGTGCGCCAAGGTGTGCATATATAACTCACTGAATGTGTGTGGATCCTATATGGGAGTGCGAGAGGTCCTGGACGAGGTAATGAAAGACGAGGACTTTTATAAGAATTCAGGTGGCGGCATGACCATATCGGGTGGGGAGTGCCTGCTGCAAAGTGAATTTGTGGCTCAGCTATTAAAGGCGGGGAAGAAAGAGGGATTGCACACCGCCATAGACACCACCGGCTACGCTCCCTGGGAGAAAATGGAGGAGGTCATGCGTTTTGTTGATCTTGTTCTCTGTGACATCAAACATCTTGACCCCAGGGAGCACAAGAGAACCACGGGTGTCACAAACAAGCTTATCCTTGAAAACCTGACAAGGGCGTCAAAGATGTCGAGTATATGGTTACGAATACCCCTTATCGCAGATTTCAATGATTCCATGGCGCACATAGAAGGTGTGGCCAAGCTAGGGAAGAGAATTGGTGCGGAAAAGATCTCTCTGCTTCCTTACCATGAGGGAGGGAAATCCAAGTGCAAACAGATAGGACGACCTTATCCTTTGCCTGAAGCAAAGGCACCGAGCGATGAGCATATAGAACGACTCAAGGAGCTTATCGAAGAGAAAGGTATTAAGGCGGCGATTGGAAACTGATCTATAGAGAGGCTATCTCCTCTGCCACCCGCTTTGCCGCATCGGCTGGATCTTTAGCATCCCGTATGGGCCGGCCTACTACTATATAGTCGGCGCCATTTTTCACCGCATCTGCGGGAGTCACGATTCGCTGCTGGTCGTCCTGGGAGACTACGGACCACGCCGGTCGTATCCCCGGGGTAACCACAATCAGTTCAGGCCCAAGCTCCCTTCTTATCATCCCAACTTCATGCCCCGAGCATACGATACCGTGACACCCTGCCTCTTTTGCCAGACGGGCCTTCAATAGTACCAGGGCGGAGAGGTCTTCCGCATACCTCTCAGCATAACCTAACTCCTTCAATTTTTGCTGATTCAGGCTAGTGAGCACGGTGACTGCCAGGATCTTGGTACCTCCAGGATTGTGCTCTGCAACGCTTCTAAGAATCTCCCCTCCCTCATCACAATGAACAGTCACAAATTCGGGAGCGTGAAGGCTTGCTGCTAAGAATGCCCTCTGCACAGTAGCGGGAATATCATGAAGCTTGAGGTCCAGGAAGACTCCGGCAGGAGTAACATCTTTGATAGAATTGAGTATGCGCGGGCCCTGGCTGATAAAAAGCTCCAGGCCCACTTTGAAGAGGCCTACATGATCTTTAAGCACTTCTACGTATGACATAGCCTTATCGTAGGTGGGTAAATCCAAGGGAAAGATTATGTAATCTTTGGGGCTTTTCATTTTATTACACCTCGCAGCAACGCGGTATTCATATTACACCGGTAAATTGGTTCCGGATGGTAGCGGATATCTGAGACATCGGTCATGAGAGCCTCAGGAAAAAATCGTGGACACAGGCATCAAAAGAATCTATAGTCGAAGACCCCACATCCGAGCCACCGTAGCTCAGCTGGCAGAGCACCTCACTCGTAATGAGGATGTCTCCGGTTCGATTCCGGACGGTGGCTCCAGCGAAATCAAAAAAAGTCTGATCATTTCAACATGTCCAATGGACTTAAAACAACGGATATGTCCTTTTCCATGACATGGGTGTAAATTTCGGTTGTTTTGACATCGGCGTGACCCATCACCTCCTGAACGACTCGGATGTTAA
>DATKYC010000174.1:0-2798 GCA_035528695.1 Acidobacteriota bacterium
TACTACCGGGGAGCCGAACACGCAATTCGCCTTGGAAGGCAGGTTATTGTAATGGTCCCGGAGATAGCCCTCGCCGTCTATATGGAGGGAATTTTCAGGTCGAGATTGGGGAACAGGATTGCAATTTATCACAGCGGACTCAGTCAGGGCGAGAGGTATGACCAGTGGATGCGCATGGTTAGGGGTCAGGTGGACCTGGTGATTGGTGCCCGTTCTGCACTGTTCGCACCGATGCCAAGGCTGGGGTTGATCATTGTGGATGAAGAGCATGATTCAGCCTATAAACAGGAGAGTAACCCTCGATACCAGGCCCGCGATGCGGCCGTAATGAGAGCGAAGGTGGAAGACGCTCTCGTCATACTTGGATCAGGCACGCCTTCTGTGCAGTCTTTTCAGAACTGCATGAGCGGGAGATATCATCTGCTTTCCATGCCGGAGAGGGTTGAAAAACGTTCGCTCCCTGATGTGGAAATCGTGGATATGAAAGCGCTGGAGGAAACGCGGAGCAAGAATGATATAATAAGCCCAAAACTCCAAGAGGCACTTGAAAAAGAGCTGAAAGAAGGGAATCAGTGCATACTCTTTTTGAACCGGAGGGGCTTCCATCGTCTATATCTTTGCCGTACCTGCGGCCACTCGATTCATTGTCCAAACTGTGACGTGGCGCTCACCTATCATCTGAGGGAAAAGAGACTCTCGTGCCACTACTGCGGTTTTTTTTCCGAAATCCCATCGGTCTGCCCTTCTTGTGGGCGGGGGGGGTTAAGGCCGTATGGATTCGGGACCGAAAAACTCGAACAAGGGCTAAGCGCGCTTTTCCCGGAGGCGCGGATCTCCAGGCTGGACACAGACAGCGTTCGAAGAAAAGGCCAGGCCTTTCAGATCTTGAAAATGTTCATCGAACGTCAAGTGGATATCCTGGTTGGCACTCAGATGATCACGAAGGGCTATGATTTCCCGGGGGTAACTTTGGTGGGGGTCATTTCCGCAGATCTTTCGCTGAGCTTCCCCGACTTCAGGGCCGGGGAGAGGACGTTTCAGATACTCTCGCAGGTCGCCGGGAGAGCGGGAAGAGGCAGCCGGAAAGGCAGGGTAATCATCCAGACCTTTAGTCCTGATCATTATGCAATCACTACCGCCACCGCGCATGACTACCAGTCGTTTTTCAACAGGGAAAAGGAATTGAGGTGGGAACTTGGATATCCGCCCTTTTCCCATCTTGCCTGTCTAAGGCTTCACGGGAATAATAAAGAAGAAACAGCAGAGGTGGTTGACCGCCTTGGCAGGGGTATTAGGGCAGTCTTGTCAACGTGGCGCAAGAGGGGCAAAGATATCCAGGTGCTGGGACCGGCCGAGGCCCCGATCTCAAGACTAAAAGGGAAGTACCGGTGGCAGATCCTGGTCAAGAGCAGGAATGTCTCGCTCCTCCAACATCTTCTAGATGAGGTTGAAAGGATTTCAAGGAAGGTGCTATCTGGGAGTGGCGTTCAGCTTATCTTGGATGTGGACCCGTATCAGATGATCTGATCAGCGCAGCGGATAGATACCCTACCACGCGGCCGTGGTCCCCGGTAACCTGCCCTGAGTCGGCGTAATTGAGGATTTCGACCCTATTGGCTCCTAATGCCTGGGCCAAGAGCATGACCGTGATCACGGGACCGCCTCCGCAGGCCTCTGATTTCCCCTCCCTCAAATCCTTTGCAATACCTTGCGGGTCAAGCCTCCGAACACGGTCAATAAATTGAAGGTCAAGGGCCTTGGCCTGGCTGGAAGGGTAGAAATGGGAGAGGTCAGTGCTGGCTATGAGCAGGGTGTCCTCCGTATTCTTCAGGATGGGGGCGAGGGTATGAGCCAGGTTCAAACAGGTCTCAAGGTCCTGCTGGCCCATGAGTATGGGGACAATTTTGAAGTTCTTGAGGACCGTCTGAAGAAAGGGTAACTGGATTTCCAGGGAGTGTTCGAAGGCATGGGCCTCCTTAAGCCACCTCACGTGAGTTCCGGTATCCAATATCTTCCGGGCAATCTCCCTGTCAACAGGTACGACGCCCAGAGGGGTTTCATATCCAGACTGGCAATTGACCGAAGCCCCCTTGAAAGCCCCCCGATGGCTCGGGCCAACCATGACAACACGGCCGAACTGCCTCCCCTGGAGAAGCTTGTACGCATGGGCGGCAACACCTCCGGAATACCTATGGCCTGCGTGCGGAACGATTAGGGCAATCAGTTTCCCTTCGAGGGGTGGGATTTCCACCGAGGACAATAAGTCTTGAATGTTTTTAGCCAGGGCATTTCGGTCCCCGTGATACCACGTGCCTGCAAGGATGGATGGGCGAAGATTCTTAAGGCCTTTTTCATCGGCTTCCACCTGGGATGGAAAAAGCCAGAGTGCAAGAATGATACAAGAAACTATTATGAAAACCCTGGAAGAGTGTGCTTGCATTGTGAGGCCCTTAAAGTTCTTGCCTTATTATAGGTAGATACGATAGAAATAGAAACCCTTTTTTGACGGCTTCGTAAAAAGCCCATCTGCGGCGTTGCGCTTTATCCTCGCCCTGTTAAATTCTCGCTGCGCGAGACGGCAAAGCCGATTTAACAGGGTGAATCATTCCGACGTACTTCTAAGTACGCCTTCATTCCTAAAGCTTCGCGCGCCTTGCATCCGGAGCTTTTTACTGTGCCGTCTAAATGATGACTTTTCACGAGCTCAGCTTCTTTGGCTTGGGGCAATTTTCAGGGCTTGTTTACCCTCCGCCCAGGATCAAATAGTTTCGAACTCATACGGGGTCAGGTAAGGGGCA
>DATKYC010000175.1:0-6431 GCA_035528695.1 Acidobacteriota bacterium
GGTTATCCCCCACCAGCTCTGTTCCTGAGATTTTTTTAATGTCTCTAATGTGGGTTTATTGAATTGCCACAAACTGAATTTGAGGTGGTCCGTATTCTTATACATTGTGTCATGCTGCCAGAGCTCGGATTGTTTGGCTGCTGCCCCACAGCCTGAAAGAAACAGACCCATAATCAAAAGCAAGAAAAACTTTTTCATCACCTAATCACCTCCCTATTTAAATATCTGTAAAAAGATGGCACGGATTATTTCGAACTATCGAAGTGCACTATGGAGAACTTATCACATCTTGCCGTAGGTGTCCAGACCCGTGATTGTACTCAAGCATACATACGCAGAAATAGGGTTACGAGTCCTAAGTAGATAAGAAGGCTCAAGATATCATTCGAAGTCGTGACGAAAGGCCCAGTTGCCAGGGCAGGATCTATATCCATCCTTTTGAGGGCCAAAGGTACTGCAGAACCGATTATACCCGAACTGACAAGGATTAATATCAACGCCAGGGTAACGATAGATCCCAACCAATAGTTCGACAGCCAGAATCCCACAATTAGTCCAAGAATGACTCCACATATTATACCGTTGACCAGGGCCACCCTCAATTCCACCCAGAGCCGCTTTCCAACGTTCATGAGGCTAATATCACCTGTGGCCAATCCCCTCACCACGACAGTCGCCGCCTGGGTGCCGGTGTTCCCACCCATGGCCATAATCACCGGGAAAAAAAATGATAGTGCAATGACCTTCTTCAGTGACGATTCGAATTGATGGATTACAGCAGCGGCGAGTATACCTCCTAAGAGCCCTAAAATTAACCATGGCAATCTGGCCCTGGAAATCTTCATTGGAGATTCTTCCGTAATCTTTTGATCTATCACGCCGGCCATCAACGAAATATCTTCATCCGCCTCTTCCTCCATAACGTCAATGATATCATCATGGGTTATCCGGCCCACCAGTCTATGATAATCATCGACCACCGGGATATTTACAAGGTTGTACTTCTTGACCAGCTGGGCCACCTCTTCCTGATCCGTATGGATATTCGCTGAAATGACCTCACGATACATAATGTCGTTTACTTTTCGGTTGCTGGGCTCAAGGATCAAATCCTTCAACGAGATTACCCCCACCAGTCTTCCAGAGTCGTCTACAACCCACAAGTAGTAAAGGTTTTCTACATCCTTGCTTTTTTCCCTGATTGTTTCGATGGCCTCTTGAATAGTCGCATCCGCTCGGACCGCGACAAATTCCAAGGCCATGATGCCGCCGGCAGTATCTTCCGGGTAAGGAAGGAGCTTTTCCAGTTCGCTTGAAACGTCTTCCTCAACTGCCTCAATAATCTCTCTTGCCCGCTCCGGGGGCAGATCACCAACAAGGTCTGCTGCATCGTCAGAGTTAAGCTCCTGAACGATTTCAGAGATTACCTTATTATCGAGCTCCCTCAAGATACGTCCTTGAATTGGGGACTCAATCTCTACGAGAACCTCTCCGGCTCCCCCAGGCTCCAGCAAATTGAAGATGAAAAGGCGCTCTTCAGTCTCCAGATGTTCTATAAGGTCAGCCAAATCTGCCGCCCTCATCTCGTCGATGAGCTTCTTCAGTACGTGGCTGTCTTTTCGTTCGGAAAGGAGCTTGACTTCCTCAATCAGCTTTGCGTCAATGACATCTGCCTTGAAAGCAACCAAGGTTGATCTCCTTTAGTGCATCATTTGATTACTGCACATTTGGAATCCATTCTATTTCCGACCTCTTAGGTTCTCCAGAACAAATTTGCTTAAGGCCCAGTGGTCTTTCAGTTCACTTCCTATATTTTCGATGGGAATTTCAGCTCTTCCTGCAGTCTTGTGCCCCCCTGCAACGCCGCCCCACTGACCAAACAATTTCTGGGCAGCCTTGCCCGCATCACCCCTGAAGCCGGCATTTCTTAATATCACGATAAGCTTTCCACCATAGTTTCCGGCTACTACGCTCCAGGTCGACTCGGCCAGCCTCATGAAAAAATCAGCGATGATTACAAGGGTATCCGGATTATCCACCTCTCCCATGTGGATAAAGGAGATGCCTTTTTTCAAGATAAGTCGTTCCATTGCGAATCGATAGCTTGCGAGCGTCCTCTTGGTCAACTCTGATGACTCGATCTTTTTTATAATGTTTATGTTGGCAAACTGGTAAAGATACCTGAATGCGTTAATATCGTTAGGGAGTGATCCTCTAACAAAGTTATCGGTGTCAGTCTTAATCCCATAGAAAAGCGCGGTTGCGAGCCTCGGAGAAGGCTTGATCTTTGCTGCCCTTAGATATTCGGTCATGACTGTTGAATTGGCACCGTAATTCTCTCTTATATCGACAAAATATGCCTTGTACGACTCGCCTACCGCATGATGATCAATGATGATATCAAATTGGTAAGCATTGAACTCGTCATGATGGTCAGGCTGGGAATCCACGAGAGCCCATTTAGTGATCTTCTTTGGCTTAATATGCCGGATATGGAGCTGGTCAATTCTGAGAAGTTTGATGAAAGCCAGGTTATCGGCCCGTTGGATAGGATTGATATGGTAAATCAATACCTTGCTTACTTTTCGCCAGAATAATCGCTTCAGCGCCAGGGCACTGGCCATGGCGTCTGGGTCAGCATGGATAAGGATGCCCAGGGTGTCCTCGGGATTTACCACTTCCAAGAGACGTTTGCATTTTTCAGCATAGGTAGTGGATTTGGGGAATGGATGCTCCATCAAGGGATTCATAACAGAATTCTCCTCAGTATCCTGCAATGCGCTTCAATGTCTGGAGCGAGGAAGATATCTGAGATCACGGCAGCCCTGTGACACCCTACATCTACAAGAGAGGGCACGTTATCTTTTCCTATCCCGCCAATGGCCACATAGGGTATGGGACAGATATCTCTCACTTTTGAAAGGAGATCGAGACCAACCAGGTCTTCCCTGTCTTTCTTAGTCCTTGTCTCAAATACAGGACCCACCCCGATATAATCGGCACCTAACGCGACAGCCTCATTAACCTGGTCTAGAGAATGGGTGGAAACACCGATGATCTTGTCTTTTAGAAGAGGGCGGGCATACTGGATAGGGATGTCATACTGACCAAGATGAACACCATCCGCCTCCAATATTAGAGCAAGATCGACGTCGTCGTTAACTATAAAAAGGACCCCCTTTTGCTTGGTCAACTCTCTGAGACTCAAGCCCAACTCCAGTCGTCTTCTCTTGCCTATCTCCTTTTCCCTAAGCTGTATGACATCTGCTCCACCTCTGATCTGGGCGGCAACCATCTCGACAGGATCTCTACCCCCTGAGAACCTGCCAGGTGAAAAACAATAGAGCCGGACGTTCTCGAATTTGTAACCTGGAATTCCAGATTCGGGATTAGAGAGCATCTTCCTTGTACCCTTTTCCTTGTTTACTCAATTGCGCTTCTGACAGTAGCATTACCTATTTGTTGATGCCCATAGGACCATGCTACTTCAGCCTCTGGCGTATTGTCATCAATAAGCCTGTGTAGATAAGCTTATCGCAAGGGTGTCTAAACTTCAACGGGAAACAGCACACGCTACTCGGTCACCAAGGCCAAATCTTCTCAAGATATTCGACGCTTGGCCAAAGATCCTCTTCCTTGTGAGGCTCAAAGGTAACAACGGGGGGTTCTTTCCTTGAGGCCATTAATTGCCTGAATAAGGCTTGAAAATCTACGCTCCCCCCCTCACCCAGCCCCAGATGGTCGTCACGCATGCCTGAATTATCGTGGAGGTGGAGCTGGCCAAGGTATGGACCGAGCGATTTTACCCACATCTCAAGTGAGGCCGTACTAAAGACCGCGTGGTGACCCGTATCAAGGCAAAAACCCACTCTCTGAGCCCTAAGGTTTTCAAAAAGGACTCTAATATCATCAGGATCGTGCTCATACACATTCTCCAGCATCAATAGGGCACCTGCATCCCGAATGCCTTCCCCAAGCCAGGACCACATTTCCAGGCTTTTTTCAACCCAAGCATCTCTCATATACCAATACCTCTTCCGATCATATCCCGCATGGCAGACAACCGTCTTTGCCTGAAAGAGACGTACCAGTCGAAGTACCTGTTCAAAGCGGTTCTTGGTGACCGACCTAACCGTAGGGTCAGGAGACCCGGGGGACAGGTCCATGAAAGGGGCATGGAGGCTGGTGGTAAGCCCTCTTTCATGAAGCTGCTCCGCAATCCTTACAAAATCTGAGAGCGAGAATCGGTCTAATGCCTCAGCATCAAATCCAATCTCTGGGTTTAGTTTGTGCTTGATAAAGCGGTCCAAATAGGACTCAAAAAGCATGGTAAACGGAATGTTGACCTGAATCTTTTCAAGAAGTCCTGCCATTTTCAAGGATCCTCATAGATTTGACAATTTCTATCTCTTTTGCTATAAATGAGTATATTATTGTATTCTTGCCTGGGGGCGCGTTCTTAGCTACTGAGGTAGCCCTTGACATTATCTCTCAGCATCAGTAAGACCTTCAACCACTCACAACTTCAGTGAAGACAGGCAATTGCCGCATGAGAAAAGCCGTCTTTTCAGCCCTTTGTTCCGGTCTCGTGATTCCTGGAATCGGACAAATTATCAACCGAGATATGAAGAAAGGCCTGTTAATACTCGCTGGGGTCTTCGTCATCCTTGTCGCCACTATGATCAAGTTATTTTATATAATAAATGGTGTCCTAAGAGATTTTGAAATCAACAGATCCAGCCCTCGGAAAATTCCCGAGATGCTTGGGGCACAAGATATCTCACTCTTATGGTATCTGCTAGGGGCCTTTACTCTCTTGTGGCTTTATTCTGTGTTGGACGCGTACTTGACAGGCAAAAAAATAGATCAGGTTGGTAGAGAGGAACGTTTATGAGGGCCTATTTGATCGATGAACTTCCCACTTCACACATGGACAGGCTTAACAAGTTTCTTAAGAAAAACGCCTTATCCTCTTCCATAAACCAACTTTTCTGGGTCAGAATACCTGAAGACCTCTTAAGTGAGACTCAATTCCAACACCGCAAGTGCTGGCCTCATGTATTCGCGGTAGAATTAGGATTGGATTGGGTCAAACTCGAATTCTTCGTCCGGAGTTTACATAACATGCGGTGCTCATGTCCTGCCTATTGCACTGCACAGCAAAGGGTCTACATCATCGATTACGCCCACCGTATGATAGAGCACCTTGGTATCAAGACCTGAGAAGGTCTCGATCATCCCTTAACAAGAATCCTTCTGATCTTCTCCTTAATTGCCATGGAAGCCCCCTCGTCTCCGAAAACACCTACCCTGATCAGAGCCTCTGTTTGCTTTGCTGACTTATATTTGAGGGAAATGCTAACATCCTTTGCGTCAGCCCCCTTGGCGTGTATCTTTCCAGAAGTGAGATCATGGTCCGACTTCTCGACCCTAAATTTCAAATCCTCGAGGGCCTTAAAACTTGCATCCCACGTCTCCATGAATGGGGCATCGAAAACGACCGTGAGCGCCCCCTGATAATACTTTATGCCCGCAACACCCGCGGCTGTCCCTGCGCCAAAAAAAGCTATAGCAGCACAGCCTGTCAAGAAAAAGCCCAATACCACTGGTAATAACCATTTCGCTCTCATCCTACTTATGTCCTCCCCTCATCATTGATAAACTCGTAAAAAGTCATAAATGGGACGGCACAGTAAAAAGCTCCAAATGCAAGGCTTGCGAAACTCGAGGAATGCGGCGTACTTACAGTACGCGGCAATGACAAGAGATGAAGCGTAACGCAGCAGTTGGGCTTTTTACGAAGCCGTCATCATTGGATTTCACAATTTTCAAATAGCCTTCGAGAAAAATACCTCAGGGCCAGCCCGTTGCATATAATCTTGTCGATCAGCCCAGTTAGAAGAACTCTTCTTACTGGAGCAAAAAGATACGGGGATATCCCGACAAAGAGCCTTAACAATCATCTAATACTGTTTACGGGGGTCTATGTCAATAGGCGATTATGGTTTGACTTAGAGGTATCCCTTTGATAAATTGAAAATTTATGATTTATTCTGGAGGCCCATTTCATGGACTACAAGCAGACACTCAATCTCCCAAAGACCGAATTTCCAATGAAAGCCAATTTGGTTAAGAAAGAGCCAGAAATCCTTGAAAGGTGGGAACGGTTGAATCTTTACCAGCTCATCCGTAGATCTTCTGCAGGCCGAAAACCATATATGCTTCATGATGGTCCCCCTTACGCCAACGGCCACATACACATGGGCACTGCCTTCAATAAAATACTGAAGGACATCATTATCAAATCAAAGCAAATGGCAGGGTTTGATGTACCTTATGTCCCGGGCTGGGACTGCCATGGACTTCCTATTGAGCATAAGGTTGACATGGAACTGGGCCCAAAAAAATCTGAGATGTCCCAGATAGAGATA
>DATKYC010000176.1:0-2557 GCA_035528695.1 Acidobacteriota bacterium
TGATCATGACAGGGCAGCGGAAGTCTTGGGGGTGCCGAAAGATTATGAACTGGTGACGTTGATTCCCCTGGGCTATCCTGCGCGCGGTAGTGCTGCGCCCAAGCGCAGAGAGGTGATTGAATATGTACATTATGAGGAATTTTAAGTTTGACGGCTTCGTAAAAAGTCCAACTGCTACGTTACGCTTCATCTTTCGTCATTGCGGCGTACTGTAAGTACGCCTCACTCCTCAAGTTTCGCAAGCCTTGCATTTGGAGCTTTTTACTGTGCCGTCCCATTTTTGACTTTTTACGAGTTCATCAAGTTTTATGTTGTTGGGCTGAAAATTGTCTTGCGGAGGAAGAGAGGTGCCTTCCCCCGTGTAAGAATATCAAAGTAATCCCCATCCAGGATATTACTTGGTGGAGCCGAAGACCTGATCCAGCCCCTCGTCGGTTATATCAAAGATCTGGTTATGTGGAGGGAGTTTTTCAAACTTGAAGAATTCAGGCAATCTGTCGTCTGCCGGGGTGAAACCTGCCCTCCTGTTAAAGTCCCTCTCCATTTCGAGCACCCGCTTGCCAAGGGAAGAGATATCGTCGCCGGTCAAGGAGAGGCTGTACTTGGCATTGAGCATATCCACAATGGCGTTGAAGGCATCCGGGTTGTCCAAGACTGGAAAGGCCACAAACAGGCAAAGCCCGGCAGTATCAATCGCTGCCGTGGCAATCTGGAGATCCCTGGATAGCTCGATCTGTCCCTCAGGTTTCAAGGGATCTATATATCCGCCCACCTTTAGGACATTCGCGGTGACCGCATACCCGGCTGTGTGGTCGGCGCCCATGGGTGAGGTGGCATAAGTCACCCCCATGCCCTTGACGGCCCTGGGATCATAGGCCGGCAGGCCTTGATTCTTGACCACAGGAACGCGCCTTACCCCAAAGGTTTTTCCCACCACCGCTGCGCCTGAGCCCAAGATCCTACCCAAGGGAGTTCCTTTGCTGATTTCCGCCACGAGTTCTTCAGCGCCAGCAGCGTCTCCGAAGGCCTTTATGCCTGCTTCCATGGCCACTGCAACTGCATCACCCGTTTCGATGGTATCCAGGCCGATATCGTCGCAGGCTCGGTCTATTCTTGCTATGGCGTCCAGATCATCGATCTCGCAATTGGGGCCCCACGCCCAGACTGTCTCATATTCTGGCCACTTGGATACATACTGACCTTTTTCGCCAAGGAAGATGCCTGAGCAACGAATGATGCAGCCAGCCATGCATCCGTGCGTGGGATTTCCTTTTCGCTCAACGGTGATCTTGTTTAGGGTCTCCCCACTAACCTTGTCGGCCCGCTCAAACCGTCCAGAGCTGAAGTTTCGTGTGGGGAGCCCCCCCGCCTCGTTAAGGATGTTGATAAGTATATCTGTCCCATACCTTGTGAGGCCCTTGCTCGTGACAGGGTGGCCCTGGATGGCTTTGGTAAAACGCTTTGCGGCTTCTCTAAAGGCCTCTTTATCTGCAATGGGGGCCTGCTCGCCAGCCGAGGGATCGATTATGATCGCTTTCAGACCTTTTGATCCCATAACCGCCCCCAAACCTCCGCGGCCGGCATGACGGGTAGGGTGGAGTTCCCTGTCTGTGAAGGCCACACTCGCGGATGCCAGTTTCCATTCGCCAGCCTGACCGATGCTTGCAAATCCAACCCTGTTTCCGAATTGGGCCTTCAGCTTTTCTACAGTGGCATAATTTCCGAGGCCTTTGAGTTCTTCGGCAGGGGAAATCTCACATTTCCCTTTGCTGATAAACAACTTATAGAGCTTGCCCTGTTGAGGCTGACCTTCCACAACCACGGCTGCAATGCCGAGCCTGGAGAGGTATCCACCGGCTTGCCCACCAGCATTTGCCTCTTTAATGGTTCCGGTAAGAGGGCTCTTTCCACCCACCGAGATGCGTCCGGAATTTGCACAGTTTGTACCCCCCAGAAGGCCCGGGGCAAATATCAACTTGTTGCGCGGTCCGATGGGGGAGCAGGTTGGGTCCACTTCCCTCGAGAGGATAGCAGAGCTCAAACCTCTACCCCCGAGACCCTGATATGCCTCGGGAACATCTTCACTCTTGACCGACAGGTCGGACATGTTCAGTCTCAGAATTTTAAACATGGCATCCTCCTTTCATAATACCGAAAGTGATTAAGCGCTGAAACAACCTGACCACACTATAGCACAATAGCATATCCACCAACTTAATAAAAGATTCAAGTGGCTAGGTCATTTTTGATATAAGGTGCTTTCTATTATGAGATTGACATGTCTTGCTCTCTCCTTGATAATTCAAGCGGAAAATAGAATTTTCAGTCCTAACCTACCCCCAAGTCAGCTTTTCCAAGGATAAAGGAAATGCCGCTGAAGATTTTTCTAAGTTCAACCCTGCGAAAATACCTTCCTAACTATAACCCCACCGAAGGGATAGATTTCTCAGTGGACGAGGAGATAACTGTGGCTGAGCTCTGCAAAAGGATGGGAATCCCTATAGAAAGCATTAAGATTGTCATGGTGAATGGAAGGAACGAAGGCCTGGATCATATA
>DATKYC010000177.1:0-2920 GCA_035528695.1 Acidobacteriota bacterium
GCACGCAAACTGAGGATGGGGCGCTTGTTGAAATGAGAAATATCAAAAAGGGGAAACAGTCAAAAGATCTCTTTGAGATTCCGGCTGGATACAAAAAGGTTGCAGGTCTCTTTCAGTTATATGGGCCATCCTCGGAGGCTGAGGAAGGCAGGAAGTCCAGTCCTGAGGAAGGTAAAGGATACCAGCTACCCGAGGGGCTGCGGGAAAAGCTTCCCAAGGGCTTCAAGTTGCCGTTTAGTAATTGAGAGTAGGAAGTCTGGTACCAGGTACTATCCCTTTTATAAAGGGCAGATTTCCTCTTGAGCACATACCTGGATGACGGTTATCTGTATGCGTCAAGTTATGAGGAAAGAAGGAAGGATTAGTAGGCCTTTCCTTTCGGCAAGGCGCCGAGGTGATCAGGGCATGGCATTACCGAGAATACCCACCCCGTATGGCGCGCACATGGCGCTTGAGTGACTTCAAACTGCTGTATTCATGACCGCCATAGTCATATCCGCTGAAGAAATTAATGGACCAAGCCTCGCTGCTGTCGGTAGGGTAGGTGGTCGAGGACCAGTAGTAGAATGGCACCGTGGCTGGGAAACAGCTAGTATCTATAGCAGGGTTGTATCTTCGATAATCCAGGATTGATCTGAGTTCCTTTATGTTCGGGAGACGCCAATCGTCATATCCCGCAAGTGAGAGACTCTCGCAGTAAGTGATGGCGGCTTCCCAGCTCATGCGCGGACCAGGACCTTCCTTCTCCCACATTAGACCGGTACCCTTGTCGGTAATTGTACCGTCACCATTATCAATAAATTCGCCCGTGGTTAATGATGGGCTAAGGCATAGTATAAAGCAAAATAATAGTACCTTCCTCACCGCTGACACCTCTTGACACCATCCTTATTTAGGGTGCGGCTATCATGCCACCCTGTTATTCCGGCCGTCGTACATCCTAATTCCATCAGAGGCGTATCTGAACGGGGCCTCTAGGCTATGGAGCGCCACATGGTCATATAACTACGCCCGGTGTCACCATCCACCCCGAACAGCGCGTACATAGTGGCTATCCGACTTTTCGCTGTTGCTGGTATTGCCGATAAAGAAGTAGACGCACCACGCGAGGCTCTTGAAGTGAGCATTGGTTGTACAGGACCAGTAGCCGGAGGAGATCGTATTGGGAAAACAAGCGGTATCTATTGCAGGGCGGTATGTTCCATGGTTCACAAGGTAGGCCAATTCCTTTATGGTTGGAAGACGCCAGTCAGAAAAGCCGCCGAACCTGGTATTGTTGATCGCCCGGATGAACTCTTCTGTGTTCTGCCCGCTACCTCTCGTGCCTGCATCACCCCCATTTGTATCGGGATTACTGTCGTACCATGTGTACCTGTTATCCTTGTCATGGATTGAGCCGTCATCGGTCTTCACCTCCCAGATGAGCCCGGTCACATTGTCCCGGACTATGGCCCATTGGGTGGCAGAATCCGGTTGGTCGTTTCCCTTGTGGTCCAGTTTCGTGTATAAGGGGGAATTAATGGTGTAGTCATGGTCTTCGCCAAAGGTGCGGGTGTAAGACCGTGTCTGGCCTGTGTCGGGTATAGGACCAGCGCGCGCGGAAATGGAAAATGCCAAGATAAGGGCCACGAAAAACAGGGCACCAGCGGAGTTTCTTCTCATTTTTGCACCCCTCCGAAGATATGTCTCCGTCGCTTTACGACTTCACCTAATTGAGCTTTTATATAGTTCAATATTATAGCCCAATGATGAGAGAAAATCATTGGGTTTTGAAAAGAGATCGGTAAAAAGATGAGTGTACCTGGTGTAGGCCATGCCGGATTGAACTTGCGTAACACTTTAGCTCTTTTCAATTTTACAGAGTCGGTTCATGGGTTCTTTTCCAGAGTGGCCGGCGGGAGGCCTTCGTCATTTCAAGAAGTTAGCCAATGGGGGACCCCCTGGCCCCGAGCGAATGCGAGGGGAACAGGGAGAGGGGGAAATATATGCTTGTGATTATTAGCGATCTACACTTCACAGACGGCACCACAAGTAACTGGGCCGGGAGCAAGGACCTATTCAATGTGAACCCTGATGCCTTCAAATTATTTTTTGCTAAGATTTCAAATATAGTTGCACGAAGAGGCACTATCAGAAAGGTGACCGTGCTCTATAATGGGGACATATTTGATCTACTCAGGACACAGGAGTGGTTCAACATCAACCACAATGATCGCCCCTGGTCTATCCCTGTTAACAGAGAGAAAGTCCACAAGAAGTCCCTTGAGATCCTGCACAAAATAGTCGAACATAATGAAGAGGCCCTTTTGTGGCTGAGCGGGGCCCACAATGATTTCAATAGTGTATGGAAGGCGGATAGCGATATTGAACGCGTCTACATTCCGGGAAATCACGATCGCATGATCAATCTTTATAAACCGTGCCGGGAACTCGTACACCAGAATTTGCTAGGCCGCAGGAATAGCCGGCGGTTCAATAACCTTTATGTGGCACAGGAACATCAGACCCTCGTTATGCACGGTCATGAGTCTGATCCGTTCAATTGTGAGTACCATGAGAACGGAGATCCGAACTACGCATCAGTACCTATCGGTGATCCCATGACGACAATGCTCTTTGTTCGGTTGGGCTACGAGGCACAGGGGCTATCCATCCCCGAAGAGGCAAAGCGAGGCTTCAGAGAGGTTGATAATGTACGTCCGGCGCTCTCGGTGGTCCGGTATGTACAAGATGTCATAAAAGATTATAAGATCGCCTCTAAAGTGGAACCGATGATGGGAAAGGTGGTTTCGGAGTTTGAGGCCCTCCCATTTTATCGACAATGGCAAAAAAGGCATGACCGTTGGAATGTGGGGTACGATGAAGCAGACAAGTTGCAAGTAGCCCTGAGAGCACTAAAGCTCTTGGGCGCATCCGTGCC